>PFVO01000007.1:38738-39533 GCA_002790655.1 Candidatus Moranbacteria bacterium CG_4_9_14_3_um_filter_44_28
ATGAGCCAGTCGCCCGGATACCTGCTTTATTATATTCTTGAGACGCTCCTTGAATCCTGTTTTCCAAAAATTGATCATATCAACAAAAATCTGGACAAAATCGAGGAAGAAATTTTCAAAGGCAATGAAAGGGAAATGGTGCACGAAATTTCTTTCGTCAAGCGCGACATTTTGAACTTCCGCCGGACTCTGAAGCCTCAAAAATCAGTTCTTGAATCGCTGGCCCGCGACAATTATCCCATTCTTGAGCCGGAACTGCGCCCGTATTTTCAGGATCTCGTGGGGACAAACATCCGCGTCTGGAGCGCTCTTGAGAATGCGAAAGAAACCATTGAATCGCTTGAGGACACGAATGACGCTCTTCTTTCCAATAAGCTGAACTATACCATGAAAGTTCTTACCATCTTCTCGGCTATTTTTCTTCCTATGACCGTCATCTCCAATATTCTCGCTATGAGCGTGCCGATTCCGTGGGGCCACAGCCCACTTGGCTTTTGGATCTGGATCGGGATAATGCTCCTTGTCTCACTGATAACGGTTTTGATTTTCAGGCTGAAACACTGGATTTGACCGATTTGTAGAATACATTTAGTATACAATCACTCAACAATTTTAAAAGGCCAGACCCCGGTTAAATAGTTCGCCTTGGGTGGAATTTAACGGGGCGAGACGAAGAAGCGTGCGCTTCGTCTGGATAAATTCCTGGCTTGAGAAAGAACGGCGAAAGCCTAATAAAATCTCACGGGTAAGCCCGTAATAGCTATGAAAGAGTGTTTCATAACTCGTGTTACATGT
>PFVO01000019.1 GCA_002790655.1 Candidatus Moranbacteria bacterium CG_4_9_14_3_um_filter_44_28
GGAAGCTATTTTTTTGTAAAATATAAATAACCATGAAATACGAAAAAGAATTTCCGCTTTTTTCGACGAAAGTCGGGGGCGTGACGAAAAAATTCGATCTCTCAAGCGTTGAGGGACGAAAAGAGTATTTTGAGGCCAAGGCCGGCGGAGATATCGCCAAACTCAAAAAATATTTCGATGAGGGGAAAACTTTCATTGCCTATCTTTTAGGCAAAAAGAATTCCGGAAAAGGGACCTACACCAAGCTTCTCATGGAAATTTTTGGCCGTGAGCATATCGGCCACCTTTCCGTGGGCGACATTGTACGGGAAATTCACGCGGCGGTTGAAGATGAAAACTATAAAAAAGAGCTGATGGATTATCTCCACAAGAATTATCGCGGCTATATCACGCCCGAGCAGGCTCTCGAAGCTCTTTTGGGCCGCGACCAAAAGACGCTTCTTCCCAATGAATTCATTTTGGCGCTAGTGAAAAGGGAAATCGACAAGATGGGTAAAAAAGCCATTTTCATTGACGGCTTTCCCAGAAACTTGGACCAGGTTTCCTATTCTCTGTTTTTCAAAGAACTGGTGGACTATCGCGAGGATCCGGATATTTTCATTGCCATTGACATTCCGGAAGCGGTGCTGGATGAACGGATGAAAAACCGGAGAGTCTGTCCAATTTGCCACACCCCGCGCAATCTCAAACTTTTCACCACACAGGAGATTGAATATGACGAAAAAGAAAAACAATTTTATCTCATCTGCGACAATCCTAATCACGAACGCTCCCGAATGTACGGCAAAGAAGGCGACGAGATGGGAATTGAATCAATTCGCGAACGGCTGGAACTTGACGACGCGCTGATTGAAAAAGTTTTTTCTTTGCATGGCATTTCGAAAGGCTTGATCAGGAACGCCGTGCCGGTTGAAAAGGCCGAGGAATACATGGATGATTATGAGATTACGCCGGAATACGTTTATGAATTTGACAAAGAAAGCGGCAAAGTAAAGACGACTGAAAAACCTTTTGTAGTGAAAGACGATGAGGGCGTGGAAGTTTGTAGTCTCCTTGCGCCTCCGGTGACGCTGTCGCTTATTAAGCAGTTAGTGGAGATTTTAAATATCTAACTCGCGAGTGAAGAGCGAATGAGAAGCAAATTAGAACGAATCGTTTTAGCAAGTTCGCTCCGATTCGATATAATTAGCTCTTAATTAGCGAGTGATTTTTATGACTCATCCCGAATACCAATATCTTGACCTGATGCGGGACATTCTGGAAAACGGTTCAGACAAGAAACTTTTTCTCACGCCGGAGGTTCAGGAGCAATACCGAAAAAAGGGCGAGGATTTGCCTTTCATTCGTTCTGTGTTTGGAAGAATAATGCGCTTTGACTTGTCGCGAGGTTTTCCCCTTCTCACCACAAAAAAAGTTTTTTATCGGGGGATCATCGAGGAACTGCTTTGGTTTCTCACGGGTGATTCGAACATAAAATATCTGGTTGACCGCGATGTTCATATTTGGGACGAATGGGCCTGGAAAAAATATTATAAGCATTGCCTCGAGAACGCGCCGGAGGAAGATATGGAGCAGGAGGCATTTATCGCGAAATTGAAATCTGAACCGGCGGACAGCGATTTTGTGAAAAAATGGGGCGATTTGGTGACGATTTACGGCCGGACGTGGCGCAAATGGCCGGCGGCGGATGGTCATCTTATTGACCAGCTCGATTATTGCATCAAAGGACTTAAAGACAAGCCTTATCGGAAATCTTATGTCGTTTCGGCCTGGAATCCGGATTTTATCTATACAATGGCTTCTCCGCAAAACAGAAACGAAGTTCCTCCATTTTGCCACACGACTTTCCAATTCGCGGTCGTGAACGATAAATTGAATTTAGGCATGTATCAAAGAAGCGCCGATTTGTTCTTGGGAGTTCCTTTCAATATCGCGAGCTACGCCTTGCTTCTTCTTATGGTTTCACAGGTGACCGGAATTCCGGCGGGAGAATTTGTCCATTTTTTTGGCGACGTCCATATTTATTCCAATCATTTTGAACAGGTAAAAGAGCAACTCAAGCGTGAGCCAAAATCGTTTCCGCGGATGTTGCTGAATCCGAAAGTGAAAAATATTGATGACTTCAAATACGAAGATTTTACGCTTGAAGGCTATGATCCACGCCCGGCTATCAAGGCGGAGATTGTGAATGTCGGCGGTTCCTAATGCCGTTTTGCAAAACATTAAAATTTTCAAAGTAGGCTAACCTGCTCCGACGTAACGTCAGAGCAAAGCGCGATACTTTTCAAACTTTAATGTTTTGCTTCTATTATTTATGAAGGTTATGTTAGTCATGGCAATAACTGCCGACGGGAAAATCGCCAAATCCAGCGATCATTTTCCGGATTGGACAAGTAAAGAGGATAAAAAAATGTTTGCGGAAGTCTCAAAGAAGCACGGCGTGGTTATCATGGGCGACAAAACCTTTTTCACCCTCGCGCCAAAATCCAAAAAAAATGCCAGCATTAATGCAGGGTCTAAAGAAAAAAATAATGGGAGTTTTGGTGCGGGGCAAGCTTTTCCGAAACCTCTACCGGGCCGATTGAACGTTGTTTTTACATTGCTCAAAAAGCCTCCCAAAATGAAGAACGTGATGTGGGTCGGTGGCGATCTAAATAAAGTTCTCAAGAAACTTGAAAAAATGGGATATAAATCCGCAATCCTCGGCGGCGGCGCTTTTTTAAATACGCAATTCTTGAAGAAAAAACTAATCAACGAAATCTGGCTTACGATCGAGCCCAAAATTTTCGGCGAAGGTCTCGGTGTTTTCGGCGGGGATTTTGAGGTGAATTTGAAGCTTTTGAATGTTGAAAAAATTAATGAAGATTCGGTGGTGGTGAAGTATAAAGTGATTTATTGAAAAATATTTTATTCAGGGAATGATGAATTTCTTTGGATAATTTGTCAGATTTTTACACCCGTTTTTTGTGACGAGAATGATATCTTCAATTCTTATTCCCCCGATTTCGGGATAATATAATCCGGGTTCAATCGTAATGATATTCCCCGCTTCCAAAATATCTTCCGAATGGGGCTTGAGACTCGGTTTTTCGTGAATATCAAGGCCGACGCCATGCCCCAATCCGTGAATCAGGCCCTTTTCTCCAACATCATAGCCTTCTTTCGAAATTACATCTGCCACGACATTATAAATTTCTTTCGCGCTCACGCCGGCGCGGATTTTTTTCATGGCGGCGAGTTGGGCTTTGAGCACCGCGCCGTACATTTTTTGAATTTCCGGCGTTGACTTTCCTTTAACGTAAGTTCGCGTCATGTCGGCGAAATAGCCGGTTTTTCTGTGGCGCGGAAAAATATCGCAAACGATCGGCTGGCGCGGGAGAATCGGACCGGTTCCATCGTGGTGGGGAATAGCAGTTTGCTTGCCGGAAGATATAATCATTCCCGAGAGATTGAACATTTCTTTTTCTACGAGCGCTTTTTCGGCTTCCTGTTTCAGAAATTCGCTGGTGAGAATTTTGTTTCGGTGGTAAATTCTATTTTTCTTAATCTTTGATCGGCGAAGAATATTTTCGATTATTCGAAAAGCCAGCTTGGTATGGGCGAGGTTTTCTTTAATGTAGCCGATTTCTTCTCTCGTTTTCCCGGATCTTTCGGGAAAAAATGGAAAAGTGGGAGTGAGTTTTGCGCCATTCTTTCGCAGAAAATCAGCCATATCAAGCGGAAAGTGGATAGGAACTTCAACCTTTCTATCCATTAGTTTGTATTTCTTGAAAATGAGATAGGCGAGCTTATTTCGGTCGCTGGTTTTACCTGCCCGCCGGTGAGGCGGGAATTTCAGTTTTTTTGCTTCCTCTATAAATTTCTCTAGAGGCAATGATTTTATTTTTGTCTTCTGCGGGATCAGCCCAAATTCATTTTTATTCAGAAATGCCAGTTTTTTTCTGCCAATCTGTAAAAAGAAAAAAGAGCTGGCGATGTTCGTTTTCACCGCATAATGCATATCGGAGTCGCGGGTGGAGGCGAAAATGAGTTTGGGCATGGCGGTGAAATTATGATAGTATAATAATGATTAAGAGTAAACCAATGCGTATGGCAAGCAAATTCACAAAATCTTTAGCCATTGCGGTTGATGTCGGAGGAACGAACTTGCGAACGGCGATTATTGACGGAAAAGGAAAAATAATTGCGAAAAATGTTGTGAAAACGGTCCGGAGGGGAAAATCAGGGCAAGTTGTCGCGGATCAAGTGATCGAGGAAATTCGTAAATTAATCGGCGGGGAGGACGCGAAAAAATACAAAGGCATTGGAGTGAGCATTGCCGGACCGATTGATTATAAGAAAGGTGCGAGTATTAATCCGCCAAACATGAACTTCAAGTTTGTGCCGATGGCCGAGCCGCTCAAAAAAACATTTCGGTTGCCGGTTCACCTTGCCAACGATTGCAACATCGGAGTGCTGGGAGAAAAATATTTTGGAGCGGGGAAAAAAACGGAAAACTTGGTTTATATCACAATGTCATCGGGAATCGGGGGCGGGGCAATTGTAAATGGAAATTTACTCTTGGGAAAAGACGGGAGCGCGGCGGAAGTCGGGCATATGATTGTCGATACGGAATATAATTTGCTCTGTTCGTGCGGAAAAGGGAAAGGGCACTGGGAAGCCTATGCTTCAGGAAATAACATTCCGAAATTTTTTCGGGCTTGGGCCAAGAAGAAACGAAAGAAAATTAACTTTCATTATCGCAAGGCAACTGATATTTTCGCGGCGGTGAGGAAAAAGGACAAAGTTACTTTGGAGTTTATGGAAGAATTGGGGCGAATGAACGGGCGGGGGCTTTCCAATGTCATCGCCGCTTACGACCCGGAGTTGATAATTTTCGGCGGGGCGGTGATGCTTAATAACGGCGATTTGGTGCTTAAGTACGCGAAAAAATATATTGATAAATTTTTGCGCTGGCCAAAGCTGAAAGTTTCTTCTCTGGGAGAAAACGCGCCGCTCTTGGGCGCGGCCGCTTTGATTTTCGGTTATCCACACTCAAGCTCTTGACGAAAATTTTCAGGCGGGTTAAATTATCAATTGTTATGTTTGAATCTGCTTTTGCGAAAAATATTTCTGTTCAGCTCCTTTTGGTTTTTATGTTGCTACTCTTTATGGCGCGTTTTTCGCTGGGCAGAGTGTTTTATAAAATAGTCAATTAGCTGGATTAATAGAACATATAGAATTCTCCGCTCGGTGAAAAGGGCGGGTTTTTTTTATTTTACTCAAAAAAATCATGCGCGCGGCTTCCCCTTTTCTTTTTTTTGTGATAAATTTTAGTTAGTTTTGTAATAATTAATTGACGAAATATGGGTGAAATAAGGAATACGGCTGATAATTTGATGAGCCGAATGAACGAAACAGCCAATATTATAGGTGATCGAAAAGACGGAATAATCAGTTGGCTGGGAGATTTTAAGAGGCTTGTGGAGGATATAGAGAAGGTTGAAGAAGAAAACAGGAAACTGGTGGAGGAGAATAAGAAGTTGGTAGAACAGAGTAAGAAGTTGCAGGAAGAATTGGCAAAGAAGGAATCATAGAGATTGGATCCCTCCGAAGCGGGCGGGCTGTAGTATAGTGGCAGTACGCGAGCATGGGGTGCTTGTAGTCGCGGTTCGATTCCGCGCAGCCCGACCAATCAAGACATTTTGAAAA
>PFVO01000011.1 GCA_002790655.1 Candidatus Moranbacteria bacterium CG_4_9_14_3_um_filter_44_28
AACATACGCAAAGAAATTGATCTTGCGTTTGAACAAATCAAAAAAATTAAAGACACAAAGTACAAAAAGATTTTGGCGGTGATTTTAAGCCGAACAATGCGATCGTGTCGTGCAACGACACACTCAGATTTAGCCACGCTCAAAGAACCACAGGTAACAACTTACTATTGCTGGAAGCATAAGAAAATTTGCAAACCACTTTTTTCGATAAAAGATTGGTTTGATCGTTATGCGGTTGACACTATAAATAGGCTCCGTGTTTTTGCGAAATTAAAAACTAATTCACACTTCGTAGTCATTCCAGCGGATTCCAGAACAGTTGATATTTTCAAAGAAATAGAAAAAAGGGACAAAAAATTCTTTGACATTTTACAAAAACAAAAAATCAAAGGAATTTTTACCTCGCCGCCATATGTTGGCCAAATTGATTATCACGAACAACATGCTTACGCTTATGATCTCTTTGGTTTTAAGCGTCGAGATGAGCTAGAAATCGGACCGTTATACAAAGGACAAGGTATGGAAGCGAAAGCTTCTTATGTAGACGGTATTTCAAAGGTTTTGCTAAATTGCCGGAAGTATTTGACGGACAATTTTGATGTATTTCTTGTGGCAAATGATAAATATAATCTTTATCCCACGATCGCGGAGCAATCAGGAATGAAAATTATAAATCAATTCAAACGGCCTGTATTAAATAGAACCGAACGGGATAAGTCGCCCTATTCGGAAATAATATTTCATTTAAAAAACGGAAAATAATATGGCATTATCAACACAACAAAGTAAGCAAATTAAGGAGTATTTGGTTGAGAAAATTCGCCAAAAACTGGCAAATTACGATCCAGAGACAAACTCAATGCCGTTTCATTTTCGCCTACTCGGCAAAGATAGAATGGCGTTGTTTTCCTTTATTCAATCGGTAAATACAATACTCGGGACATCAATTTTCGAACAGGTCGGGAAAATGATTGCGGAGCCGGGGGCAAAACGAACCATTGGGCAGTACAAAGAATTTGAAGGTTATATCAGCAGTGAAGCAGTTTTGAAAATTGATCACATTATGCGTGATTTGCGCTCAGCTTTAAGAAAACCAAATAAAGAACAAGAAACAAAAGAAGTTTTGTCAGTTGCCCACAAGGGCGAGATGGGTAAAAAGCTAAAAAAGCGCGTTGATCTTTTTGTTGAGATGAAAGATGACACAGAGTACTACTTCGAAATTAAAAGCGCCAAGCCAAATATCAATGAATTTACCGGCATTAAAAAACAAATGCTCGACTGGATTGCAATGCGTGGAAGCGAAAAGCCAAAGGCGAAAGTAAAAACAATCGTCGCTATTCCATATAACCCATATGAACCAAAGCCATACGAACGCTGGACTTTACAGGGACTTTTTGATTTAAAAGAGGAAGTTTTGGTCGGTGTTGAGTTTTGGGATTTGCTTGGCGGTAAAGGAACTTATGAGGATTTGCTTAAAGTTTTTGAAGAAGCAGGATTAGAGCTTTATGACGAAATAGATAAAAAAATGAAAGGTCTAAATAGCAAAAAAGTTATTAAATAAAAAAATATGAATTATTATAACCAACCAATAAAACACAGTATTTTTATCAGTTATGTCCATGAAGATTATCAACAAGTAAATGGATTTATTGGAATGCGTAATTTTGATAATGATTTTGATTTTGTGAATAAAAAATTAGATTACGAGATACAGGGTAAAGACGAATCAATAGCAAACCAGATTAGAGAAAACTATATTAAAAAATCCGTTGTAACTGTTGTAATGATTGGCAAGGATACTCATAACAGCGAGTGGGTAGAAAAAGAAGTTAAAATGACACTTCGCCAAAAACACGGCCTGTTAGCAATTTTACTAAAAGATATGCAACCCCACACTTCGGACGGAAAATATTATTTGCCAACCACTCTAAATGACGCGGTTAATCACAAGTATGCAAAATTTATTGCATGGAATCCAGACGATTTTAAGAGCGAGATCCACGCCGCTTTTGAGAGAAGCCAAAATTATAGCGATTATTATGAAAATAGCTAAAACCAATAAATTATCAATCAACGCGCCTTTTGGACTTGGGCAGATTGAATTTGAAAGAGAAACGCTATCAAATAAAGAACTTGATATAGCGTGGAAAATTTATGTTCAATTGGCTACCAGAAAAGCGGCGTTGGAAATAGACGAAAACGAGGACAGCATTGAGGATATTTATAATTCTTGGTATGAATTATTTACAACAACGAGGGAATATTTAACCGAAATGCCCGCCGTTGAATTACGAGGAAACGCAAACGCTCAAAAAATCGTAAATCTTGCAATTGATGTTTTGAATAAAGGATTAAGGCCACACCTTACAAAATGGCAAAAGAAATACAAAAAGTGGTATAACCAAACATCAAACACGCAGGAATATAAAGACAAAGATCCGCAAGATATACAAAGACATTTTCCAGAGTTTGACGATCTAGTCAAAGATATGAAAAGTGTAAATCATGGTCTGATGAAATATGCTGAAGAATTAAAAAAAATTACGCGTGAAGAAAAGCCGAGTTTTTGGAAATTAGCAATAAACAAAATAAAGCGTATTTTTAAATGACGAGGCGGCGCGCCAATGAAATTGGCACGGCCTCCAATTCCGCCGAAAAAAAGGGCAGTCCGAGCGAGGGCGTGGCGGAAGGAGGGGGTTGGGGGGAGGAATTCCGCCACGCCCGAGCCGAAGTGAAGCGTTTCCGCTGTTTGGCATTAAGCCAAACATCAAAGCAAAACAATTTTCAATTCCTTTTAAGAAAAATTTGGCGGGCGGGCGTTAAAAAATTGAAAGAAAATTGTTTTGCTTTGCTCGCCGAAGTTCGGCGGGCGGAAACGCGGAGCGGAGCTAATCAAACATTTTTTGTTCAAAGTAGGTTCGAGCTTCGTTCAGTAATTGCGACCAGGTAATTCCCAGCGGACCGAGAAACATAAAATGATTTATTTGCTCGAAATAGTCTTAATAGTGCTGGTGGTTATTGTAGCGGGATGGATTCTTTTTGTGTATTTCTTCACCTGGCAGCTGGTGGCAACTTTTCTCAAGGGCGAAGCTCCTTTCGTTCCTACCAAAGCAGGGATATTGCCCAAAATTGCAGAAGCGATGAAACTCGAAGGAAACAGCATCCTTTATGATCTCGGATGCGGCGACGCGCGGGTGCTTGTAGCCTGCCATAAATTACAGCCCCAGGCTCAATACGTTGGTTTTGAGAAAAATATCATCCCCTATCTTTGGGCGAGGTTTCGGATATGGGCGGCGGGGCTCTCAAAAAATATCAGAGTTTACAAAAAAGATTTTTTCGAAGCCGATTTGTCGGGCGCGACACATGTTTTTTGTTATCTTGTTCCAAAACAGATGGAAAAGCTTGATCCGAAACTTGAAAAAGAATTAAAAAAGGGCAAAAGGGTAATTTCTTTGAGATTTCGTCTCCCGGACAAAATCCCTCAAAAAACAATTTCACTGGGTAATGAAAAGTTGTACATTTATGAATTTTAATTTGTAAAAAATATTATTATGAACACCAAAACCAAAATCGCGGGAATTGAGCTTGATTCCTGCATTCTCAATGCCTCTGGCCCAAAGGACGCGACAATGGAAGAGCTGGAGGCAATCGCCAATTCCGCATCAGCCGCGATTATGATGAAATCCTGCACGATTGAACCGCGAGAGGGCAATGAGGAACCGCGCCTGTATGTTTTTCCGGAAGGATGCTTTCAGTCAATGGGCCTTCCTAATCTCGGCTACAAAAAATATATCGGGTTTGCCCCACAGCTGAAAAAATTCAAAAAACCAATTATAGCCAGTCTCGCAGGATTTTCTAAAGACGACTATGTGACAATGGTCGAAGCGTTTCAAAGAAGCGAGGTAGACTTAATAGAAGTGAACTTATCTTGTCCTAACGTTGAAGGAAAGCCGATTGTAGGTTACGACTTTGAGCAAGCTGAAAAGCTGCTTAAGAGCTTTGTGGGCCTTGGCGAAAAACCTGTCGGCCTAAAGCTTCCAGCTTACTATGATATGAATCATTTTCAGCAAATGGCAAAACTGGTTCTAAAATATAACATCTCGTTCTTAACCTGTATCAACACGATTACCTCTCTCATAATAAATCCCGAAACGGAAGCAACCGTCATCAAACCCCGCAAGGGCATAGGGGGAGTATCAGGTACTTTTATCAAGCCATTCGGCCTTTCCAACGTCAGAATATTTTATGAATTGCTTGAAAATAAAGTTTCCATTATGGGTGTCGGCGGAATTTCGACGGGAACGGACGCTTTTGAGTATCTTCTCGCCGGCGCCGACGCGGTGCAAATTGCAACCACTTTCGAAAAGGAAGGTCCTGGATGCTTTGAAAGAATCAACAATGAAATGAAAGAAATTCTTAAGCGCAAGGGGTATAATTCGATTGAAAGTGCAAAAGGGAAATTGAAATATCTGTAACTTCCGCCGAGTATTATGAAATTATGAATAAATTTCTTTTCTTGCTGATCACAACTATAGTTGTGATTGCAACTCTCGTATTTTTTTTATCTTATGAAAATAGGAATAAAAGTCTTCAGAGCGACACTGTTGAGAAAAATAATATTAACGCCTCGGATAATGCGAATCAGAGTAGCAATTCAGCTGTTTCTCCCGGTGCCTCGTCAGTCGAGCAGTCTCCGGCGAATGCTTTCCAGCCTCCGCTTGATCGCGCCGGCGAGCGGGTGACCAAGAAAAAGTTCGGGCAATATATCACTCCCCAGAATTCCCCCGTCCAGCCGGAGAAATTTTCCGGCTATCACACGGGAACGGATTTCGAAATTTTTCCGGAGGAGCTCGATGCCGACGTTCCCGTGAAAGCGGTTTGCGACGGGAAATTGTTGTCAGCCCGAACAGCCAGCGGCTACGGCGGCCTTACTATCCAAAGCTGTGAGCTTGATAACGAGCCGATTACCGTTCTTTACGGGCATTTGAATATCGCGAGCGTCAAATTCAAAGCCGGCGATGAAATAAAGGCGGGAGATGTTCTTAGATCGCTTGGTGCGGATAAAAGCACTCAAACCGACGGCGAGAGAAAACATTTGCACTTGGGATTCCACAAAGGTTCGGCGATTGACATCCGCGGATATGTCAACTTAAAATCAGAACTTGGGAATTGGATTGATCCGTGTAGCATTGATCCAGTATGCAAGTGAATTGGTCTGAAGGAAAACATAAAACGGCGGCGTTTCGCCGTGTTTTTTTATTTATGCTATAATAGACGCAAGTAAAAATGTATCTATGGCCAAAAATGTCACCCGCACCGGTTCAGTGAGAAGGCGCGATCAGGTTTGGAATTCCAGAAACAAACGTTGGACAAAAAGAAAAACCGAAACCGGCCGTTTCATGGACCAGAAAGCGGACAAAAAACCGTTCCGGAGCGTGAGAAAAAAATAGAAAATAGTAAATAGCAAACAGAAAATATATTTTGTGCTTGATGTTGCGCGCGAGGCGGATAAATTTCTTCGGGTAAATAATTTTTTAGCGTAAGAAAATGAAAACCAACAACCAATCCGGGCGGGTGACGGCCCTCATAGTCATCCTGGCTTTAGTGTTCCTAATCGGCGCGCTTATCATTGCCGCCGTTTCCCGAAAGAAAATCAGTTCTCTAGTCCAGCCTTCGGGGGAAATATCAACTGAAAATATCTCGCGCGATCTGGCGACGCTCAAAAAATTCAAATCAGAAGAAGAATTCAAAAAATATCTTTCCCGCTCCGCTTCCACTTTTTCTTTCACGCTGGGCGGAAGAGGCGGCGGGCCGGTGGAAGCGCTTTCTGAATCTGATCAAGCGGCGCTTCCCAAGAGCAGTATGCCTCAAGGAACGGGCGCCTTGCTTGAAGCTCCCAGCCGTTTTTCCGAAACCAACATCCAGGTGGCTGGAATTGACGAGCCGGATATCGTGAAAACCGACGGAAAGGAAATTTATTTTTCGACAAATAAGAGGTTTGATTCAGTAATCAAACCAAAAAGCGATCAGGTAGGAATAATTCCCCCGCCCCGTGAGAGAAGCATCGTGAAAAATATCAGAGCTTTCCCGGTTGACGATCTGGAGCTCGACGCCGAGATCGCAAAAGGCGGAGAACTGCTTCTTGAAGGTAACATTCTTGTTGTCGTTCCTCAAAAATATTATTACTACGGCTCCGAAGAGCGCAAAATTTTCGGCTATGACGTGAGCAACCCAAGCGCGCCCAAAGAAAAATGGTCAGCGGAACTGAAAGGAAAAGCGCAGATTGAAGCAGTCCGCCTTTACGGAGACAAAATCTATGCCGTTATGTCGCACGCGGTGGACAGAAATCGTCCCTGCCCGATTGAAATTATGTCAGTCGGAGGCGTCACTCATTTAGCAAAATGCATGGATATCTATCACCCGGAAACGCTGGTTCCGGTTGATGTAACTTACTCGGTCAACGTTATTGACGCGGGGAGTGGAAAGCTCGAGGACACTCTGTCGTTCGTCGGCTCGTCCTCTGACTCGGTCGTCTATATGTCGGAAAAATCGCTCTATGTAACCTATTATTATCCCGGTGATTTCATCCGCTTCGCCCTTGATTTTTTTAAAGAGAACAAGGATCTCGTCAGCGAGCAGGTAATTCGGGACTTCGAAGGGCTCGAGAGCTATCAAATCGGGGCAAACGCCAAAACGACGGAGTATTATGATATTTTGGAGCGCCATTTTGCGGGAATGGACAGTGATGAGGAAATGAGAATCAAAAATGAATTGAGTAACAGGATGGACGGATATTTTGAGAAACACAAAAGAGACTTGGAGCGCACTGGCATTGTGAAAATCGGGATTCGGAATTTGGATCTCGAAGCGAGCGGCACCGTCACCGGAAAACCGCTCAATCAGTTTTCACTGGACGAATACAATGACAACCTGCGGGTGGCGATGACCGTCGGCAGCAACTGGTGGTGGTTCGGTTTTGGAGACGGAGGAGCGCGCCAAAGCGCCAACGGCATTTATGTTCTTGACGAGGATCTGCGCCTTCGGGGCGAACTCACTGACTTGGGGCTTGAGGAGAGGATTTATTCCGCCCGCTTCATCGAAGACAAGGGATATGTCGTCACTTTCAAACAGGTGGATCCGTTCTACGTTCTTGATCTTTCCGACCCGATGAATCCGGAGAAGAAAGGTGAACTCAAAATTCCGGGGTATTCTTCCTATTTGCATCCGATCGCGAAAAACAAGATTTTGGGGATCGGCGAGGAGAACAACAAAGTGAAGGTTTCTCTCTTTGACGTGAGCGATCCGGCGGATCCGACGGAACTCGCGAAATACAATCTCGACGAATACTATTCCGAAGTATCGCAGACTCATCACGCCTTTCTTCTCGACAAAAAACATCAAATCTTTTTTCTGCCGGGTTCAAAGGGCGGCTATATTTTCTCTTACGCCGGTGACAATTTGAGCCTCGCGAAAACCATTTCCGAAACGGCGGTCAAGCGGGCGATATACTTGAGTGATTATCTCTACGTTATCGGCGAAGACAAACTGATTGTTTTGAATGAAAAGGATTGGGAGAGAGTTGGGGAACTTGAGCTGTAATTTGCATTAAGATAAAAAAATGAAAAAAATAATCGCATTTCTTCTACTGGGAATTATTTTTGCGCCCGGCTTTGCTTTGGCAGACGGAGGAATGATTCATTTTGATCCGTATTCAGACCGCTGGGACTATTTCGACGAAACCAACCAGCAAGCTTTCATAAACTATGAAAACGGCGTGGAAAAAATGATTTTAAGCGTCGGAGTGGGCGACCTGAAAGAAGGAAAAACTATGTGGATTTTTCCCGTTCCGGCCGATCCAAATAAAGTGGCGGTGGACGTGATCACAAAACTTCCAATTCTTCGGGGGGAAGAAATTTCCGAAAAAGCTCAGTCAAACTTGGATAATGCCAAGAAATGGCTGCAAGCGACTCAAATATATACGATTCCCTTTACTTTTCTTTTCAGGAATACCTTATCAGCATCCAGTTTGTCACAAAGCACTGGTTTCTCAAATTCGTTAGGAGGAAGCCTTAAGAGTGCTCTAAAGCCGGACGTGATTGTCTATGAACATCTGGAGAAAGAAGGCATAACTTCGGAAACTGTCACGGCGCAAACGGCCCAAGGATTCAATGAATATTTTTCCAAAAAAGGCTTGAAGATTGAATCGAGTTCGATTCCAGTTCTCCAAAATTATATCGGAAAGGATTATTCATTTGTTGTTTCATGGATGGAGCAAAAGGAATTATTTCTTACAGATGATGAAATAACGAAAATAATCGATAGTGGACAATATAATTGCTTTTCTGGAGAAAAATGTTCCGAGGGAAGGATTCAAGTCTATGAATTAGTCCAAAATCTGAACAATAAATATCCGGGGTTTAGCGAAAAAAGCAGGCAGAATGATGCTCCGTATCATTGGAAATACTTACTTTCTAATAACGCATTGAATGATCTTAAGCAAGGAATTAAAGATCATCCAGAAATATTGCAGCTATTAAATAAGAGTCAAAAGGGTGTCTTCGTTTCCTTTCCAACCAATAAAATATATTTTCCTCTTATGCTGACCAGTGTCTATGGCAGCAAGATTGTGCCGGCAGAAATCAGGGTGATGGGCCATGTTACGCCGGAAGTATTTTCCAACATTGAAAGTTTCACGAAAACAGAATACTTCTGGGACGAAAGTATTCAATTTGACAAAGAGCTAAAAGCTTTTTATAACGGGCAAAGCCAGGATATAAAATATACCAAAGTTGATATTAACGCGCCGTCGAAGTTTTTTACGGATGATTTGTGGATCAAGAATGTTGCTCCAGTGAAAACTTTCTACCAGTCTTTTATTGCAAGGCAAATTCTGCTGGTGATATTATTCTTGATGGTATTTTGTTCAGTGATAACAGGAATGCTAATTGGCTGGCTACTTTTTAGAGAATGGCGGAACTGGGAAGGTATGAAAAAATTTGGCTTGATCGGACTTGCAAACTGCATGACGATTCTCGGCTTGATTTCCGTGATTTTGCCAACGAGAACTGCCAAGGATTCCGAAGATGCGATCTCTCTTGTTCAAGCGATAAGGGAAAGAGGTTATTATTGGAAGCGAAGAATATTATTGGGAGTCATGATTGTGGATTTTCCTTTTTTTATCATATCGCTTTTCATGCTGTTTTTTGTTATCCCCCAAATGCTTTCTTACGCATATTTATATAATGATTTCACTTTCGAAATGTTATTTTCTCCCATTCTTCTGATGGCATTTGTTCCAGTTATAATTTTCTTAGCTGCAGTTTTATTTGCCGAAAAAACAAAGAAAGAAGATAAGTACTTATTTGAAGAATTGAGACAAAAAAATTATTCATCCTGGACTTTTCAACCCAAAGACAGGCGAAAGATTTGGTTCATTTTGCTTTACTCAATCTTTTTCTTGATAATTTCTTGGACTATTGTAAAATTGTTTGTGCTTTCGGTTGGAGGTCAGATAATCAGTTCTGGGAACTCTGGAATTCAATTTTGATTTTGGAAGCAGTCAAGTATTGCTAATGCTAGATAAAGAAAATTGCGGCGAAAAAACCGACGAAGAACTAGTTGCCCTGACTCTCAAAAATCAGGATTTTTTTTCGTGCATTGTTGAGCGATATGAAGCCAAACTCACGCGCTATATCCGGCGAATTTCGGCGGCGACGCAGGAAGACGCGGAAGATCTCCTGCAGGAGATCTTTGTGAAGGTCTATCGTAACCTTTACGGTTTTGACCCAAGCCTCAAATTTTCGTCGTGGATATATCGCATTGCCCACAATCAGGTGATCAGTCAGTGGCGAAAGACAAAATCCCGCCCGCAGGTACTAAAATTTGAGGCCGATGAAGACTTTTTGAAGTTTATCGCGGCCGATGAGGACTTGGCGGGTAATATAGAGCGCAAATTCACCGGCGAGGAAGTGCGGGACGTCATTAGCAGACTGGACGGAAAATACAAAGAGGTTCTCGTACTGAAATTTTTGGAGGAAAAAGACTACAAGGAAATTTCCGATATTTTGCGAAAACCGCTGGGAACGGTGGCAACCCTTATCAACCGGGCGAAGAAGCAATTTGCGAAGGTTGTCAAAGAAAAAGAAATAAAGTTTTAGCTTTTATATTTTGATATGGAAAACAAGTTTAGCCAAAAAGTACTGGAAAAAATAAAGGAGGAAAAAATTGAACCAAAACCCCGCTGGCAGTTCTTGCTCAAAGATTATTTTATCTGGCTGACTTTTGGAATCTCTCTTTTGGTAGGCGGCTTGGCTTTTTGCGTGATGCTTTCGATTATCTTGGACAATGACTGGGATATTTATCGTTATCTTGAAATAAGCCCGCTTGAGCACTTTTTGATTTCCCTGCCTTATATTTGGATTTTGCTTCTGCTTCTATTTTTGGCGGTTGCTTACTATAATTATCGCTACACCAAAAAGGGGTACTGCTGCAATGCTTTTACGATTTTGGCTTTGAGCGTCTTCGGGAGCATTATACTGGGAACTTTCTTTCACGCTTTGGGATTGGGCGGCAAAATCGACCGGACTCTCTCGCGCAATTTTTCTTTCTATCAAAAGATTCATTGCTGCTGCCATCGCAAAGACATCTGGACGCAGCCGGAAAAAGGGCTTTTGGGAGGAAAAATAATCGGAATAAAAAATGTTTCCAATTTTGATCTTGAAGACTTCAGCGGATTCATTTGGCAAGTTGAAAAAAACGAGCAGACGCTTCTTCGCGGTCCGATCCTTGTTGAAATTGGAGAAGAAGTGAAATTAATCGGAAAGAAAAAGGAAGAAAAGGTCTTTCGTGCTTTTGAAATTCGTCCTTGGTGGAATCAAGAGGAGGAATAAAAAAACTATTCCAGGCCTTTTTTCTTTTCCTCGAATTCTTTTTTGTCAATTTCTCCCTTTGCGTATCTTGCCTTCAAAATATCCAGCGCTGATTTTTCTTCAGGCTTGCTTTCACTGCTTGTTTGACCCTGCTCGGCAAGCCATTTTGCCAGAACTGCAATTCCAGCAATCACCAGAATCCAAAACAAAAGCATAAAAATCCAGCCAAAGCCCAGCATTCCAAATCCGCCGCCGAAATTTCCCATCATTTTTTTGAGATTTAAAAATAAGCGTCTCTAAGATAGTACGCTTATCGTCTTTGTTTATTTTTACAAAGTTTAGCTGTTTGTTTCCTCAAAGCTTAGCTTTATTCATTCAAAACAGCAATTAATCGCCTTTTTCACCAGCTCGCCCAGTTTTCCCAAAAATCCGGTTTTTTTCTTGTCGTGAACATTCATCGCGTTCTCATCAATCTTTTTTATATCATCTGTCTTAATCAATTTCATATTGAGCCCCCAAAACAGCGAATAGCAGTCGTAGGCTTTTTCAAAAAGTTCCTCGGCCTCTTTTTTGTTGCCGATTTTATGTTGTTTCGTTCCCACTTCCATCAGTCTCATTGAAGTAGCCAGAAGATGCTTTGAGATACACCAGACTTCGCCCTCGTATTCTTTGATTATTTTTCGAAGCAGTTCTCCCCGCATAGCGCGCACTTCCTGAAGCATGTCATAGTATTCCGGCTTTCCGGTTTTCACGCCGGTGAAAAAGAAATGCTCCTCGATTGAGACAAGATTCATAATGGCGATTGAGATGTCCTGGTCGGAAGAAAGATCCATCTTGTCGGCCTTTTTCATTTCATCCACTTTTTGGATGAGGTCGTTGATTTTTTTCAATTTTTTATCGCTTGGTGAGTTTGTCATAGTTTTTTATTTACGAACTACGAATTTAGCGAAAATACGAAACTATAGCAAAATGTCAAATTAAATTTTCGTATTTCGTTTTATTCGTAATTCGTAAAGTTAGCATGTGAAATATAAAATAATACTGGCAAGAACAAGTGGCAGAATTGCCGCCACAATTTTCTGTCCCTTGAAATACGATTTACTCTCGTTTCTCTTTCGTAAGTAATTGTGTAAAATCACTCCCGAAAAAAATAATATTGTTCCTAAAATTATACCGAACAGTAACTTATCAACTCCGCAAAATTTGTTGTAAGGATGTCCAATCATGCCTTTCCACCAAAGCGGGCCAACGATTATCAAATAATATCCGAGCGCGATTAGGATATTTCGAGCCGCTTTTTTCCAAAGCTCGGCTTTTTCCTTGCTCGCTGACGCTCGCAATTCCTCAAAGCCAAGCTTTAAATTTCTTTTTTTGAGCCAGTTGATAGTCCAAATGATAAGCGAAACCGCGAGTCCCCCGATCCAGAGGCCGGAAATTGTATCGTCAATTCCCAGCCACTGGGCCAATCCCACTCCGGCGCCGACCGCGACCGTGCAGACAGGGCAGACAGCAAGTGCTGAGTATAAAGGGTATGCAAATATTATAAATAAAATGCTTATTTGCAGTAATTTTCTGTTTAACATCATCGTGAACTAAAATCTAAAAACTAAAAGCGAAAAATTACAGCTAAAAACTAAAAGCTTTTAAATATTAGTTGTTGCTTTTAGCTTTTCGATTTTCGTTTTTAGATATCTGCATTGTATCCCATCCCCCCAATTTTTAAAAGGGCTTGACAAGGTATTGCGCGTATTTTGGGGTATGGTATAATGCCAACAGGAGTAAAGACTAACATAAAAAAATGAAAATCTCAAAAAAGCGGGGATTATTTGGCATAGGGCGAAGGTTTGTTTTTACCTTGGCTCTTTTTCTTTTGGTCTTCGCCGCCGCGAGCGTGGTGAAAATCCAGGCGGCCGGAAATGTCACCGGTTGGCTTTGGGGAGGAAGTGAGGATGCGAACATTGGCGGTTCCCTGAACACTTGGCCTCCGGATGGAAATGAAACGGGAGTAGGGGAGGTTCGTATGAGTGGGAAAACCCAAGACGGTCTCTATGAGTATGGAGTAAATATCCCATCGAGCGACGGTCCAATTACAGGAGGTAATAATTATGCATGGAGTGAAAATATTGGTTGGGTTGATTTTGATGGAGTAACCGTGGCTACTGCAGGGGACGAGAGAAGATTATCTGGCCAAGCAAGAATTATTGCTATTAGGGATGCAGGTGTGAATGCCGGTGGTTGGCAAGGCTGGATAAAGTTGGCGGCAGATGGAACAGGCGCAGGTTGTGCAGGAAGCAGTGATTATAGTAATAGCGACCGATGCAATTATGGCGTAAAAATAGACTCAAGCGGAAATTTTTCCGGCTATGGCTGGAACGGGGAAGAGGGTTTAGCTGTGACAGCAACTCAAAAAAATATGGCGAACGGATCAGGTTGGATTAATTTCAAGGCGAAATATGAAAAGCCGTGTACGCCTCTTTGCGGCAGTGCTGTTAGCCAGACTTTTTGTGCGGGCGATCCAGGTCCAAGTTCAAATCTTTGCGCGCCTGATCAAGGAA
>PFVO01000026.1 GCA_002790655.1 Candidatus Moranbacteria bacterium CG_4_9_14_3_um_filter_44_28
AACGTCGGCATCGGGACGACGAGTCCGAATCGCAAACTCGAGGTCAACGGCTCTATCCGCATGGGCGCGCTCATCACCGGAGCCGGCGGCGCGGTCGCCGTATATCGCGACGCGAATGGCGATCTGGCCGACAGCACCTCGAGCCTTCGTTACAAAACCAACATCGAAACTATGGAACCCATCCTTTCAAAAATTATGGATCTTCGCGCTGTGCGGTTCGACTGGAACAACAAAACTTCGACTCCAGGCATGGCCGACTTCGGAATGATCGCCGAAGAAGTGAACGGCGTCCTTCCCGATTTGGTAACCTACAATCCCGACGGAACTCCCCACGGATTGAAATACGAAAAGATGGGCCTCTTCGCTCTCAAGGGTTTGCAGGAGCAGCAAGGGGAAATTTCAAATTTCAAATTTCAAATTTCAAATCAATTTCAAAGTCTGAATGACAAAAATATCTCACTGGACGACAAATTGAATATAATTTCAGGCTCGCTCACAAATCTTGATAATCGCGCGACTGCCAGCGAATCTCAACTCGCATCTCTCAACTCTCAAATCTCGTCTCTCGAGTCGAATACGGCCGATTTGGGGCGAAATTTGAGCGAATTGACCGCCACTGTCGGCACGATGGTTGAAACCGAGTCTATGATCGTTTCGCGGATCAACGATCATGAAGCGCGCCTTGCCGCGCTCGAGGTGGGGACGCTTTCCGGCTCGGGTGTTTCCGGTCCGCTTGATCTTTCCCCCGCGCTTAAAAAATTCGACGCCGATCTGTCTGCCGCTGTCGGTCCCGACGGAAAAAGTATATTCACTCTCGACGGCGAGCTGAACGCCCGCGTTTTGGGGGCCGAGAGCTTGAAGCTGGGGAACAAAACTTCCGGGAAAGAAACTCTTGAAGCCGGAAAAACCGCGAAAGAAATTTTGACCTCCGAGGCCTTCGCCGGAGCGAAAATATACATCACCCCCCTCGGAAAACTTTCCGGCGGAAGTTTGTATGTTGATATGGCCAAAGTGAAAGAGGGAGAGAGTTTTACCGTGGAACTCGATGGCGATCCGCTCGCGGATAATTTGGAGTTCAATTGGCTGATTGTAAGATAATCCTTTTTAAGGTCGAGCCTTAAAAAAGAAAAAATTCCGATTCAGGGCGGATGAAAGGCCTATTTTTTGCCCCGTTTCCATATCACGAAGTCGCGCCGTACCCCCGTTTTTTTGAAAACTCGTGAGAAATACCCTTGCAGAGTCGTGAGATTTGGGTGATTTTCGGAGATATTTAACTCCTTTGTCAATTTCCCGCTCCAGTTTTGTATCACGAATGAGGAAAAAGGGTTCGAAAAGCTAAGCTTTGAGGATATTGGAGGCGTAAGCTGACAAGGAAAAAGCTTAGCTTTGGAAAAAAGCCGGACATTGAACTAAATTTAGCATTTTTTTCGTGAGATGACAGAGAAATGATTAGAAAATCGTGAGATAAAATTAATGAACGAAGTTTATAAAAATTATATTTCGAATCCCGAACATGCCGCCAACGCGATGATTTGCCTCATCAACCAGACCAATCAGCTCCTCGATCAGAAACTTCGCTGGATGGGAGAACAATTTGTCCGTGAAGGCGGGTTTAGAGAAAATCTTTTCAAAAAAGAACGCAGTTTTTGAATCAAAACTGATGAAGAAGAAGGAGGGAACAAAACAAGAAAAAATAGAAAAACTGGAGGGTTCGCCGCCGGAAAGTTCAGAAATTAATCCGCCCGCTTCGGATGATTCGGCGGCAAATGAGAGCGCCGAAAAACAAGACGTCAAGATTTCCGAAATCGCCGCGATGTCGGCGTGCGTGTATTGCATGAGCCGGAACATCGTGAAGCGGGGCAAGCGCCGCAACAAACTCGAAGAAGTCCAGCTTTATCTCTGCCAGGACTGCGGACGCACGTTCACCGGAAAGAAGATCAAAGGGAAAAAATATCCGACCCGGATGATCCTCGACGGCGTGAGCTACTATAACGTCGGATTTTCCCTCGAAGAATCGGCGAAGTTTCTGGAACGGAGCTATGGCGTGAAAGTTGATTCGTCCACCATCTCGCACTGGGTCAAAGAACTCTCCGACCTTTGCTCCTACGGCCGCCTGCGCGACTTCGGCCTCAAAATTTATTCTCCCGCGCAGGTCGTCCAAAGTTTCCAGATGTATCATCGCCAGATCTATCGTTTCCGCTATCACCGCGCCAAGATCGCCCTCGCTCTTCAGGAATTCGGGCACTACCGTTTCGCTCCTCTGCGGGAATATCTCGATTCCATCGCCACCGACTGCCCGCACTATCTTTTCAAAGAGTCCGACCGCTCGTCCGAGATCAAAGCCGAAATGGATTTGCACGAAGTGCGAATCACGGAAAAGCAGAACCGCGCGACGCAACTCGCGCAATTGGTTTTGCAGGCCGTCGCCGACAACAAATGGCGCCACGACGCTTTGCAGAAATTTATGCTCGCCAACGATTCCGTGACGGTGGCGACCGAAGTGCCGGTATTTTTCGAGAGGGAAGACTACGACTGGATGAGAGACAATCTCAAATTCGATATTCCGTTCGAGATGGAGCGTACGATCACCGGCCATATTGATTTCATCCAGATCCGCAACAAGTCCGTCCACATCCTCGACTACAAGCCGAACGCGGGCAGTGCCCGGCCGGTCGCCCAGCTGACATTCTACGCCCTCGCGCTTTCCCGCCTCACGGGTTTGCGCCTCTTCGATTTCAAATGCGCGTGGTTCGACGAAAAAAATTATTACGAATTTTTCCCGCTCCACGTCGTCTACAAAAAGAAAAAAAGAGGCCGGGGAAAAAGGGGGAGGGAAGAAGAAACAAAAAAAGAAATCACCCATACGGAAAAAATAGTTGAGAATTAAAAAACTTGGCTTTGAGAAAAATATGTTCCGCAAAACCCGATTCATAAAAAAGAAACCGGTGCGGGGATTCCGCGATTTGGAGATATATCAGAAAACGCAGGAGTCGGCGGCGCAGGTCGTGCGGCTTGTTCCCGAAATTTTGAAGGACAAAAATTATCCAACGGAAAAGAAGGTCATCGAGATGGCCCTCGACATTCCGGCCCAGATCGCCCGCGCCCATTCGCAGAGATACGAAGACCGCCCGGGAGCTATGCGCCGGATGGAAGAAATTCTGCAAAGATGCGACTGGATGATCGTCCATCTCGAACAGGCGCGCGACATTTTCGCTTCGGACGAAAAAGACAAAACCGCTCTCACCGAAATCATCCGCCGCTACGGAACCGTGCGCGTCAAGATTCGAAATCTTCACAAAGCCTGGAAAAGATGGGGAGAGGAGAACCCGTCCGGTTTTCCCGGAAATTATTCCCGTTAAAACTCATAAGCAAAGCAAAAACCCGTTCTCGCGCCAGGAAGCGGGCCTCTGCTGGTACGGCAAGGCCGAAAAATCACGTTATTTGGCTTGAAAAAAAGAAAAAACGCCTAGGAAACTTAAGTCTCTTAACTTACGAAATGAGTCAACCCTACAAGAAACTTTTCACTTTCTGGTTTTCGGTTTTGATTTACGACCGGACGGTTGAGTTTCGCCAAAAATGGATCAAAAGTTGGAAGCTCAAAGAGCAAATGGAAGGCGCGGCGCGTTCCGGAAAGCAAAACATTGTCGAAGGCTCGGACAACCTGACCACTTCTCTCAAGGTTTGCATCAAGCTCACGGGCATTGCCAAAAGTTCCATCGAAGAGTTGATCGGGGACCTCGAAGATTTTTTGCGCCAGCGGGGATTGGCGCAGTGGGAAAAGGATGACCCGCGAGTTCGCGCCTTGCGGGCGCGAAGCGCAACGCTCGTAAGAAATTTAAGTCACTTAAGAAACTTACGAGAGCTTGAGAAGCTTCCGCTTCCTCAAGTTCAAGAAGACGCCGCCAATTTTCTCCTCACTCTCTGTCACCAGGCGACATATCTGCTGAACCGCCAAGTCGAAAGCCTGAAAACCAAGCACGAAAAGGAAGGCGGATTGACGGAAGAACTTTACCGGAAAAGAAAAGAATTTCGCGGATTTTAATTGTTGACTTTTCCCCTTTTTCCTGCCAAAATGAGAGCGTGGAAAAAGAAAAAACTTCAAAACCAGAGAAGTCCTGGAGCGCTGTCTCCCTTGCCTGGCAACTAGGCTATACAATCGCTATTCCCTTGGTTGTTTTTGCTCTCGCCGGCCGGTATCTCGACAAAAAACTCGGGACAACGCCGTTTCTTCTGCTTTTTGGAATTTTACTTTCGATTGGAGTAACAAGCTGGATGGTATATCAAAAAACCAAGAAGTTTCTGAATTAAATTTTGAATTTTTAATTTCAAATTTCGAATCAAATCTGAATGACTGAATTTCGAATGTTTCAAAATTAGAGCATTTGAATTTCATTAAAAATTCAGAATTCGAAATTCAAAATTTCAACGTGAACATTTCCCTCGCCGCCGAACCACTTTTCCATATTGGCTCATTTCCTGTCACAAACACCATCGTGGTGACTTTGCTTGTCAGTTTGCTCATCATCGCGGCGTCGGCTATACTGAAGTCAAGAGTTCATTTGATCCCAAGGGGCTTTCAAAATATGGTCGAATCGGTGCTGGAAGCCCTTTTAAATTTGGTGGACTCCGTGACGCAGGACCGGCGGCAGTCGAAGAAATTTTTTCCGCTGGTGGCGACCATTTTCATTTTCGTGATTTTGTCTAATTGGGTGGAAGTTGTTCCCGGGATGGGGACCATCGGTCTTCGCGAAACGCACGAAGGAAAAGAAATTCTCGTCCCGCTTTTTCGGAGCGGATCGGCAGATCTCAATATGACTTTGGCGCTGGCGATCATAAGCGTTATGTCCGCCCAAATTCTCGGCATCGCGGCCATCGGAATCGGAAAATACGCCGGAAAGTTTTTCGTGAGCCCTTTTGCGAAACCATATTTCGTCGGGACATTCGTGGGCGTTCTCGAGCTCGTCTCGGAAGTGGCCAAACTGATATCATTTTCCTTCCGGTTATTCGGAAACATATTTGCCGGTGAAGTACTCTTGATGGTAATGCTGTTTCTGGTTCCGTATTTCGCGCCGTTGCCGTTTTTGTTTCTGGAGCTCTTCGTCGGATTCATGCAGGCGCTTGTGTTCTCGATGCTGACGCTGGTTTTTCTCAAAATGGCGGCGACGGAAGCGGCGCATTGAAAGTTGAAAATGAAAATCTCAAAATGAAAAATGACAGTGTAAAATTAAAAATGCCTGAAAAACAAGAATAACGAAAAATTTTGCATTTTGAATTGTCATTTTCCATTTTGATTTTTAAATTTTAAATTAAATCTTTTTGTCGGCTTATCCGTCTCTAAAAATATTTCACAAGACGATATAAGAGGACAAGAAAGAAAAACAATTATGGCAGTTGATCCAAACGCAGGCCAAGAGGCCGTGCAGGCGGCAGTCGGTTTCTTCGGAGACTTGGCCTCGACCAAATCGGCGGCGGCGGCGTTCGCTATCGGCATCGGCGCGCTTGGGCCGGCTCTCGGAATCGGGAAGCTGGCGGCCAAAGCGATGGAAGCCATCGGCCGAAATCCGGAAGCGGCTCCCAAAATCCAGACGGCGATGATTCTCGCGATCGCTTTCACCGAAGCCATCGCGATCTACGCACTTGTGGTAGCGTTGATTATTAAGTTTGTTTAGTTTCACATCCTCCCCTCCTCAGTTGAGGAGGGGAGCTAGAGGGGTGGTGTTGTTTAAAAAAAATTACAGCACCTTGCCTCTAATTTCTCCCACCCCTCCGTCCCGCCAAGGCGGGACACCTCCCCTCGGGCAGGGGAGGAGGATAATATAGAAAATTATGCAAGAGTTATTCACAAAACTAGGCATTGACTGGAAATTATTGATCGCGCAGATTGTAAATTTTTTGGTTTTATTGTTCGTCTTGTATAAATTCGCTTATGGGCCGATTGTGGCGATGCTCGAAAAGCGCCAGAAGAAAATCGAGCAGGGTCTGAAAGACGCCGAGAGCGCCCGGAAAAATCTTGAAAAAAGCGAAGAAAAACAAAAAGAAATCTTGAAAAAAGCCCGGGCGGATTTCAAAGTTATTGTCGAAAAAGCGCATACGCAAGCGGAAAA
The DNA here is from genome assembly GCA_002790655.1 of Candidatus Moranbacteria bacterium CG_4_9_14_3_um_filter_44_28. Lineage (GTDB taxonomy): Bacteria > Patescibacteriota > Minisyncoccia > Moranbacterales > UBA11712. Next base: position 6,105 of record PFVO01000026.1, read on the forward strand.
ATCGAAGTTAGAAATTGCGGCCGAGGCGAAGACGCAGGCAAAGAAAATTCTCGCTGACGCGAAAGCCGAGATCGGACGGGAGAAGAAAAAAACAATCGGAGAAATAAAATCCGAGATTGGAGGACTGGTGGCAATGGCGGCGGAGAAGGTTATTGAAGAAAAAGTTGATTCGAAAAAAGATAGAGAAATTATTGAAAAAAGTATTTCATAGTATGTCATCCCGAGCGAAGTCCCGACGAATAGTCGAGACGCAGTCGAGGGATCTGTGTTCATAATCAGTGGCTAGCCATTAGCTAATGCATGCAGATTCCTCCACTCCCCGCCGCGGCGGGTCGGTCGGAATGACAAGATATTTATGCGCATTACTCCAAAACAATTCGCCCAGACCCTATACGATTTCACGGACAAAAAGTCGGAAACCGAAGTCGAAAAGTCCGTCGGGCACTTTGCTGAATTTATAATTAAAGACAGGAAACTGAAACTGGCGGACAAAATCATTGAGCAATTTGGAAAAGTATATAATCAAAAAAAAGGAATCGTTGAAGCGGAAGTTATTACGCGGAAAAAAATGGACGAGTCGCTCGCGAAAGAAGTAAAGTATTTTGTGAAAGAAAAATACGGCGCGAAAGAAGTGATTATAAACAACATTATAGACGAGAGCGTTAAGGGAGGAGTGATTATAAAAGTTGAGGATGAGGTGAGGGATGGAAGCGTGAGGGGGAAATTAGGAGAGTTGAAAAAAATATTAGCTAATTAAATATTGTTTATTTTGTCATCTCGAGCGAAGCGCAGCGTAGCCGAGGGATCTGCGTTCATAATCCAATAGCAAGCCATTGCATACGCACGCAGATTCCTCCACTCCCCGCCCAGAGGGCGGATCGGTCGGAATGACAATATAGTATTATTATGAACAAAGATTATATTATTGATCAACTCAAAAAACAAATCGCCGGCTTCAAGGCCGAGACGAAAACGGAAAAAGTTGGGAAAGTAATCGAAGTTGGCGACGGGATCGCGAGAATCAGCGGACTTTCCGATGCGATGGCGGGTGAAATGCTTGAATTCAGCCATTCCCAAAGCTCGGCTTTAAGAACGGAGGCTATATACGGAGTGGCGCTTAACCTTGAAGAAGACCAAGTCGGGGCGATGATTTTGGGAGAATACGAAAAAATCAAAGAAGGAGACGTCGTGAAATCAACCGGGAAAATTTTGTCGGTGCCGGTCGGTGAAAGAATGATCGGGCGTGTTATTAATTCTCTTGGAGAACCAATTGACGGCAAGGGTGAAGTGAAGGCAGAAAAATTTTACCCAATCGAAAAAATTGCGCCGGGTGTCATCACCCGCGAGTCGGTGAAAACTCCGCTTCAGACCGGCATCAAAGCCATTGATTCCATGATTCCCATCGGGCGGGGGCAGAGAGAACTCATTATCGGCGACCGGCAGACCGGGAAAACGGCCCTCGCGATTGATACGATTATCAATCAGCATAATCAGGGTGTTATCTGCATCTATGTCGCCATCGGTCAGAAAGAATCAAAAGTGGCCCGCATCGTAGCCGAGCTCGAAAAATATGGAGCTATGGATCACACTCTCGTCGTCGTGGCGGGGGCGTCTGATCCGGCGGCGCTTTCATTCATCGCGCCCTACGCCGGCTGTGCGATCGGAGAATATTTTATGGATCAGGGAAAAGACGTTCTCGTCATTTACGACGACCTTTCCAAGCATGCTTGGGCGTATAGGCAGGTTTCGCTGCTTCTCAAGCGCCCGCCGGGACGGGAAGCCTATCCGGGAGACATATTTTATCTTCACTCGCGGCTTCTGGAGCGGGCGGCAAAACTCAACGAAGACCACGGCGGCGGTTCTCTCACCGCGCTCCCGATCATTG
>PFVO01000037.1 GCA_002790655.1 Candidatus Moranbacteria bacterium CG_4_9_14_3_um_filter_44_28
AAATTGCCATTGGAGTTGGTGACGGTGCAGCCGGTGGAGGCGGAACCTCCGGCGAGGAGAATGTTCCCGGTTCCCTGGGCGGCGATGTTCACGTTGCCGCTGGAGACCGAACCGATGTTGATGGCTCCGGTCGTGCCGGCTTCCAGATTGATGGCAGTGGCGGCGGTGGATACGGAGATGGTGGGAGCGGTTCCGGTGAAAGTGAGGGCTGTTGATGAAGTGGTGATGGTGTCGAGGCTGGCTACTCCGGTCAGGGCGCCTCCGGTGGAAACGTTGAGTCCCCCATTGGAGATGAGCTGGAAGGTTCCCGTGGCGTTGCCGATGGTCGTGGCTCCGGTTCCGGTCGTGGCAATGTTGACGGCGGAAGCGCCGGTTGTTCCGAGGTTGGTGATACCGGAGGACGAGAGAGTGGTGAAAGCTCCGGTTGAGGCGGTGGTGGCTCCGATGGCCGTTCCGTTGATTCCTGTGGCGGTGGTATTGAAGTTTCCGGAGGTAATGAGAAGATTGTTGGCTCCGGTGGAAATGGAAGACTCGGAAAGTCCGGAGATGGTGAGGGCTCCCGAGGTGGCGGTGAGATTCAAGGCTCCGGTGGTGAGAGCGAGGCCGTTCGAAGCGGTGAGCAGTCCGGTGGAAGTGGTTGTCCCATCGACCAGCAGGTTGTTGTCGCCCGCGTCGCTGTCTCCTCCGACGTGCAAACCGCCGTTGATGCTCAATTTGGAGAGAGGGCTCGTCGTCCCGATGCCGACCCCGACATCCGTCAGGGCAAGCGTTGCCGCTGCGCCGTTTCTGGCTATGTTGAGATTTCCGTTGGAAAGAACGGTAAAGGTTTCGTAATTGCTGGCGTCGTAGAGAAGTTTCAGTTGAGTCGCTGTGCCCAGCACCGACAGCTTGCTGTCTGGTGCTGTGGTCCCTACTCCCACATTCCCGTTCCCCAAGACCGTCAGAAAAGTTCCGGCGCTGTCTCCGATTTGCAAAAGTTCGTCCGCCGCTCCGAGGTCGCTGGCGGAAGTGATATTGAAAGCCGAGGACACTCCTTGCCCCAAGGCCAATTGAGAAACGAGATTTAGAGCGCCCGAACCCGTCAGGGTGTCCGTGGTGAGAGTGGCAGTGCCTCCGACGATGACGCTCGTTCCGGCGTAAATGGTTCTTGGCCTTGTCGCTCCCGTCGCTCCGATGTCCCAAGTGTTGTCGGCGGAGAAAAGAAGATCTCCGTCAGTGATGGTGAGGTTGTCTCTGTCCGCGTCATTGAAAACCAGTCTTGCTTTGGCGGCGTCCAGGCCGATCCAGCTGCCGTTTCCCATGGTGATGTTTCCGGAGGAAATCGTTCCGGTTGTCAGCATTCCGCCCACATAAGCGTTGTTGGCCGTGTAGAGGCCGTATTGGTCGCTCCAGCCCAAGAAGCCCGAGGTGGTGCCGTCGCTCCCGTAGACGCCGTATTGGGTGCCCGCGGAGTATATGCCGTAGGACGAAGCGGTGGAATTGGCGATATTCAAGCCTCGGGTAGTGGTTGAGTCGGCAATGTCGAGGCGGTAGGAGGGCACCGAAACCCCGATTCCCACATTCCCGTTGATATATGTGTTGTGAGCCACAATTCCATTAGCAATAAAGTTGTGCGTGCCTTCGACCTCGATGTCCCAAACCTGCTCTTCTCCCGCGTATTCTATTTTTTTGATTTTTGAAAATTTGACATCATTTTCTTCGCTGGTATAATTATAGCCAATGTTTCTCGACAAATTCGCAAAATTTGAAACGCTCTCGGAAATTTCCCGCGATATCGGACAAGTAGTTTTGGCTTCTGTTTTGATTGAGTCGCTTGTTTCCAAATCATCCACCAACTCAAGATTGGTTTTGGTGGGACTAATAGTATCAGTTTTATCCTGGCTTATAAGTTTATATTTTGCCAAAGAATAATTATGAACAACGTCACCCAAGTTATGACAACTTTCTACATTTTCGTCACACTGATTCTCATCGCCATCGCTCTCATCGCCATTTTCTCCAAAAAGGAAAGATAATTTTTCATTGTTTGAAGACTCATGACTCAAATGCAAATTCTTTGGATTCTGGTCGGCATCTTGGCTATTCTGGTTTTCTTCGTTTATCGCACCAGGCGATAATCTTTCTTTCGGAACCGCGATCTTTTCTCCCTCGTTTAGGTTGGCCACTTTCTGCCAGCCTTCTTTTGTGAGATACGGATGATTCCCGGTAGTTCTGATGCTTCTTCCATCCTCGGTCGTGATTTTGAAGATCGGCTGAACGCCCATATCGAGAAGACCCTTGATCCTCGCCGGCACCAGTTTGCCGGTTTTTTCGTCGAGCGACATCACATACTCGCCTCCTTTTATTTCATCTATTCTTTTATATTCAAAGTTTTTGTCATTTGGATTTTGAAATTGATTTGAAATTTGAAATTTGAAATTTGAAATTTCTTCTTCCGTCACGATCGGAAGAAGGCTGTCGCCCGTCACGCACTGCCCTTCCACGTGAAGTTTTTGCAGAGGACTCGTCGTCCCGATCCCCACGTTGCCCGCGAAGTAATTCGCACCCGCGCCGTTCACGGTGAGGACTCCGTCAGTAGTGAGGTCTCCGTCTTCGTCGATCCGCAATCTTTCGTCATTGTTGACGGCAATTCCGAAAAGAGGCGCGTCGGCGATGGCTACGGCCGGGTTAATGTAAACGCTTGATTGGGTAATGGCGGTGGTGACGGGCTGATAGGTGAAAATGGCTTGTCCGGAAACGGTGGTTCCTCCCACAATGAGCGTTCCAGCGTAAACATTGTTCCAGCGAAGGGCGGGGGAACCGATGTCATAGGTCATATCCGCGTCGGGAAGAATATTTCCAACTCCGGAAAGATTTCCCGCGTTCAGGTCCCAATTGCCGGTGAAATTTCCGTCGGTGATAGTGTTAGTTCCGAGATCAATCGTTCCCGCATTGAGAGTGGTGATATTTCCTGTCGCGGCGGTGAGAACGTTAATTCCGGAAACGTTTCCGCCATTGAAACTCCAATCCCCCGTGAAGTTGCCATCGGCGATGGTATTGGTCCCTAAATCCAAAGTAGTGACATTGGCCGTTGTGATGTTAGCGGTTGTGAAATTGCCCGTGGCGAAAGTTATGGTCGTCCCGTCCAGCGTGTCAATTGTTCCGGTGGAAGCGTCAATGTCGCCGGTAACCGCCAAATCGCCGGCAATTGTGCTGTTCCCGGTAACATTGACACCGCCGCTCGTGATTGTCAGCGTGTCGTTGAAGATGGCAGTCCCGCTGGTCGTGATTGATCCGGTGGTCAGGGTAAGACTCCCGTCAATTTCAACATTCTGGTTAAAATAAGCGTTTTCGTTCACCGTGAGATTTCCCCGGATGCGGATATCGTCGGCGAGATCCCTTGAGTGAACCGATTTGTTTTCAATGCTTCGGGAATTGACGGCGTTCGTGGAAAGATCGCGGGCTTCGACGGAATAGTCCACAATCTTTTTTGAGTTGACCGAGTTTTTGTTGAGATTCCAGCGGCGGACTTTGTGCTCGGCAATGTGTTCATAGGTAAGATCATGATCCAGCGCACCCAGAACATCTTGAGTAGTAACTTTGCCTGCCTCGTAGCCCGCCGACGAAGTCGGCGATGCTTCAGAGATCACTGACGATTCTTCTCCCGCTACTGCCCCTTCTTCTTTCGCCCCTTTTTCTTCTTTCGCAATTTCCCCCTTTTCTTCTTCACCACCCGTGAGACTCAATTTTGATTCCTCTTCAAATTTTTGAATTCTTTTTCGGTTTACAATTGCCTCATTGATTTGTTTAATCGCGTCCGACCCTATTTTTATTTTCTCAAACGGTTTTGCAACGCTTGCAATTTTTTCAACTGCGAAATTGTATCCGGTCAAAAATTTGACCACCGCCTTATCCCGCATCATTCCAAGATCGGCTTTTGTGATGTTTGCCATCGCAATCAAAAGCACTAAAGCAATGAGCGCCACTGCTGGTTTTGCAAATTCATTCCTCCGCCATCTTCCAATCACCCCGATTCCCCCAATCACCTTTTCCTCGCCGCCCAATTTTTCCGATAACTCTTTTCTGATTTCCTTTTTCCTCTCGCTCGCTTTTTTCTCAAATTCTTCCACCCACTCTTTCGTCGTTTTCCACGTCCCGTTCACCTTTTGCGCCCGCAATTTGTTTTGGCGGATGAGATAGCCAAGATATTCTCTTTTGTATTTTGAAATTTTCGTTACTTCTGAAATCGGCATCAACCGCGGATCGTCTTCAGCCAGCTTTGCGCCAAAAGTTGAACTTTTGGAAATTTCCGAAAGCTCAACTTTCGTTCCCCAATCTTCTTGATTACCCCAATTAGTCCAATTCTCAACTCCGTACAACCTCGCCAGCTTCTCTCTTAATTCTGTCATTCGCGACTCGACGTACTCATTGTCGTCTCCTTTCCCGACAAAAAACCATCTCTTTTTGTAGAGAATTTTCAGTATATCGAAAGCAGGTAAAACACTCTTAATCCTTTCCCATTTCAGCCGCCATTTTTTTATTTTGTCTTTGTCCTTTTTTTTCACTTATTCCCTCAACGTTCACCCGACGTTTTTTCTTTTGTTTAACACTTTTAACGCTTCGTCTATTCTTTCAGTTTCTACTTCCAATTTTCCATTCTTTCAGGGTCTCTGTCAAAGACCTTCCCGCGATTTCAAGCCGCTTTTTTTAATGACGGAAAAAAACAATCTTTTTCCGTTCTTCTTCTGTTCTTCCTTCCCCAATCTTCTCAATTTCTCCGATCTCCCGACTCCCCCCAACAAAAAATCCGATATTCAATTTTTTCCTCGGGTATTTGGAAAAAATATCGGATTTTGATTCTGGCTAAATTTTCAGCGTCTTATTTCACCAGATTTTCATTTTTTCGCTTTATGCGACTATTTAGTTCATTTTCACTTTGTCAAGTCCTGCCCAATTTTTTATCCCAAAAAAATTTCATCGCGTTCCCGTCCGTCACTCTTTCCACTTCCTCGACGCTTATCTCTTTCACTCGGGCAATTTTTTCCGCGATGAATTTCACATACATTGGCTCGTTTCTTTTTCCCCGGAATTCCTGCGGCGCCAAAAAGGGCGCGTCTGAGTCGAGCATCATTTTGTCAAGAGGAATCATCCGCACAGCTTCCGCCAGTTTCTCCGCCCTATCCGCCGGTTTCGGATAAGTTATGTTCCCGGAAAAGGAAAAATATACGTTGGGCAGTTTCAAGAATTTCTCCGTATCTTTTTTTTCTCCGGAGTAGCAATGCAGGACAAATAAAGTTCGACTTTGAGGAATTCCGACAACTTGTTTGTCGGAAGGAAAAAGTCGAACTTTGGAAATAATTTCATATAAATCATCCCAAGCATTTCTGCAATGCACAATCACCGGCAATCCCAATTCTTTTGCAATTTCAATCTGCGCCAAAAACCCTCTTCTCTGATTTTCCTTAATTTTCTTCAAATCTTTTGTTCCATGTTCCATGCTATGTGTTATGTGAAAATAATCCAGCCCCGTCTCCCCAATCGCCACAACTTTTTTGCACTTTGCCAACTTTTTTAACTTCTCGACCCAATCTTTCCAATCCCCCTGATTCCCCAAATCTCCCTTTGAAAAAAAGTCCGGATGAAACCCCACCGCCGCAAAAATCCTTTCGTGCTTCTCCGCCAGCTCGATGCTCTTCCGGCTTCGTTCCAAATCCACCCCAATATTCACAATCGCTTTTATCCCATTATCAAAAGCGCGACGAATTACTTCCTCGCGGTCTTGGTCAAATTCGGGAAAATCCAAATGGGTGTGAGTATCAATCATGAATTCTTTTACTTTGATGCTCGACTCTTTTTCTGTAGAGTTCTTCAGTTAGTCCACCAACTTTCATATGCTTGTCTTTCAAGGAAGCAATTAATCGATCAATTAGATAATTAGCTTGGTTTATTAGAGTTATCATGAGATTTACAGCAACTTTTTTGTCATTGGGTAAATTTGGGAAATTAGGCTGATCGGGCAAAGCGGGATATTTTTTAATGATTCCCCAAATCTCCCCAATTTCCCTTATTTCCCTATATGCTTTTTCTTTAAACAAAATCTCAATTTTATTTTGTCGTGCGAACGCATGATAATCTTTCAGCAACTCTTCTAATGATCCTCTGGCTACGCCACTTAATTTTATGTACCCCTTCATGCCCTGCTGTTTATTCCCTTCAGCAATATTTTGCATTCCTGACCTCGCCGCCTGAATCATTTGATCACCGGTCCTTGAAAAACGGCTTATATTTTTTTCGACAAATTCAACCGTCAAATCATAAATCGGAACGCAAAGCTTATAAGCCAATAGATACTCATAACCTGCCTTTGTTTTTTGGTTGTTCATTTTTTATTTTACTCTCGGAAACAAAACTTCCGTTTTTTTTGTTTCGAGCACTTTTTTTATTTTTTCAGAAGTATTCGGCATGAACGGAACAAGCAAATCCGCAATCAAACGCAAATCTGAAACAAGCTTTTTCATCACTTCTTGGAATTTTTTTTCATCCTTCTTTGCCAATTCCCACGGCTTGTTTTCTTCGATGAACTTGTCATCTTCGCGCACAACTTTCCAAATTTCGGAAAGCGCTTCACTCATTTTCATTTCTTCAATCAATTTTCCTATTACCTTGATTTGTCCCCGATCTCCCCAATTTCCCGGATCTCCCATCAACTTCACCACCCGCGAAACAAGATTTCCCAATCCATTTGCGAGATCAGCATTATACTTTTCAACCATCCTTTCCATCGTCACGTCCACATCCTCCCCAAACGTCCCCGCGCTCATCAGAAGATAACGCGTGCCGTCCACGCCGAATTTCGAAAGCATTTCGTCGATTGAAATCACGTTTCCCAAAGTTTTGCCCATTTTTCTCCCGCCGGAAAGAATATGCCCATGCACGTATAGCATCTTCGGAAGCGGAATACCGAGATGGATAAGAATCGCCGGCCAGATTGTCGCGTGCACCCGCAAAATGTCTTTTCCTAAAAGTTGAACGCTGGCCGGCCATTGCGCTGGCAATTTATTTGCGTCCCCGTCCCAATCCAAACCGGTAAGATAATTCAAAAAAGCATCCACCCAGACATAAGTCGTATGCTCTTTATCAAACGGAAGCGGAATTCCCCATTTCACATTTTTCCGAGAAATTGAAATGTCTTTCAGTTTTTCATTCTTGAGAAAAGATAAAACTTCTCTTTTGTATCTTTCCGGCTCTATTCTTAATTCTCTATTCTCTATTCTCTTAACCAGCTCGTCCTGAATATCAGCCATCTTGAGAAGATAACATTCTTCTTTTATTTTTTCGACAACAATATCGTGATCTGGACAACGCCCATCCACCAGCTCGTTCTCATGCCGGAATTGCTCGCAGGCAACGCAATAGAGCCCCTCGTATTCGCCTTTATAAATCGCGCCTTTGTTAAAAAGAGTTTGAAGAACTTTTTGAACCGCTTTTTTATGTTTCTCATCAGTCGTGCGGATGAAGTTGTTATATTTTATGTCCAGTTTATCCCATAGCTTTCGAAATTCGGCGGAAATTTCATCAACGAATTTTTGGGGCTCTTTCCCTGTTTCTTCAGCTTTATGCTGGATTTTGAGACCGTGCTCATCCGTTCCGGTGAGCAAAAATACTTCTTCGCCCTGAAGTTTATGAAACCGCGCCAGCACGTCCGCCGCGATCGTCGTATACGCGTGCCCGATATGCGGCTTGTCGTTGACGTAGTAGATCGGTGTTGTAATATAAAAGTTTTTTCTCACTTAATGGCAAATAATTGTAAACTCTCCCCGATTTTCCTTATCTTCCCGCTTTCCCCAATATTCCTTAATCTCCCCAATTTTTCCCCTTACAATTTCCTCAAACATCTTCGTCAACTCCCGCCCCACAATCAGTTTAGCATCCGGTTTGAATTTTTCCAGAAGTTCCAAGTTTTTCAAAAACCGGTGCGGGGATTCAAAATAGATGACCGGGTATTTGCTTTCCACTACTTCGCGGAAAAAAGTCTCCCGTCCCTTTTTGTGCGGTGGAAATCCCAAAAACGTGAACCGGCTCATATTGATCCCCGCCACGCTCGCAATCGCCGTAATCGTCGAAGCTCCGGGTATGGGAACAGTTTGAATGTCTTTCCTAAAGTTCAACTTTAGGAACTCTTCCGAAAGTTGAACTTTAGGAATCGATTCGCCAAGTAATAATTTTCCAATCAACTCATTCCCCGGATCACTGATCCCCGGCGTGCCCGCATCGGAAACAAGCGCCAGATTTTTTCCGTTTTCCAGATGCTCGATGATTTTTTCCACTCTTGAGAGCTTGCTGTGATGATGATATGATAAAAGCGGTTTTTTAATTTCATATCTATCTAAAAGCTTTTTTGTCACTCTCGTATCCTCGCACAAAATCAAATCCACTTCGCGAAGAACCCGCAAAGCACGAAGGGTGATATCCTCAAGATTGCCGATAGGCGTGGCTATTATATATAATCTCCCTTGCTTTTTATTTTCCATAATCAGCTAGAAATAATTTTCAATTATCAATTTACAATTTTCAATTTTTAAAAATTGATTATTGAAAAATTAAGTCATTGAAAATTGATTGAAAATTGTGATTTTAACTACTCACATTCTCTCCGGCGCTCTTGTCGGCGCGGAAATCAAAAATCCTTTTTACGTCGCGGTGATTTCAATAATTGTCCATTTTCTCCTTGATCTTTTCCCGCACGGGGATTATCTGAACAAAAAATCCAGACTGAAAGACTTCTGGAAAGTAGCTATTGATCTCGTAATCGGTTTTTCTCTTGTCGCCGTTATAATTTTTATTCGAGGTGGAACCTCAAGTAATGGCTTAAGTATAGGAAATGTCGCAATCGGAATTATTTTTTCGCTTCTTCCCGATTTTACCACTTTCCTTTACCGCTATTTAAATATGGAATTCCTGAAACCCGTAAAAAATTTTCACGAAAGCTTGCATTGCTACGAAAATGGCGTGCCCGAACGCGAATTTCGCCTCAAAAACAATCTTTGGGACATTCTAATTTCTCTTATCTCTCTAATTATCCTTATTTCCCTTCACTAACCTCGGGCCTTAGAACCAAATCATTCACGATTTCTCCCGCCACCGTCGCGATCGGAACCGCGACGATAATCCCCATTACTCCTCCGAGCTTGGCCCCGATCATCAAAGCTAAAATAACAACCACCGGGTTGAGCCCGACCGCTTTTTTCATAACCAGCGGAGTCAAGACATACCCCTCGAGCTGCTGAACCAAAATGAAAAGACCTAGAACCAAAAGTCCCGTAACCGGCCCGTGCAGAAAACTGATCGCGGTCGCGATAATCGCCGAAATCACCGGCCCGATATAGGGAATGATTTCCAGCACTCCCGCCACAAGAGCCAGAATCAGAGCGTACGGCGCTTTTATAACGAGCAAGCCCAGATAGTCCAGCGCAAAAACCAGAAACATAAGAAACATCTGCCCCTGCAGCCACCTGCCCATTTTGAACTGAATGCGCTCCGTGAGCCCCGCCACGTATTCCCGATGCTCTTTTGGAAACAAGGAAGAGAAAAATTTTTTTATCCCCGCCTCCTGGACGCTCATATAAAAAGCGATGGAGAGGATCACGACGAATTCAAAGATTCCGCCGATAAAGGAAATTGTTCCGCTGAAAATGCTCGAGCCGGCCTGGGATATTCGCTCGGCGATGTTTGCCGTAAAGTTGGTGATATTCTGCTGGAGATTGTGCGAGATAGCATAATCACGAACGATTCTGAAATAACCGGACAATTTTTCAACCAGACTCGGAAAATTTTCTCCCAAGCCGCGAATTTCAGTCGTGAGAGGAGGAACAAGAAATAAAATCGCCAAAATAAAAATGGAAAGAAAAAGAACATAGACCACAAGAACCGTCAGCGAGCGCGGAATTTTTCTTTTCTGGAACCAGTCCACGATCGGATCAATGGCGCTCACGATAATAAGAGAAAGAAAAACAAGAATAAGAATATCGCGGACGAGATAAAGAAACCAGAGGAGAAGCAGAATAAAAATGGTGCGCAATATTGTCCCGGATGAGATTTCAATGACTCTGTTCATAAATCTTTAATTTTTAATTTCGAATTTCGAATCAATTTTGAACTACCGAATTTCGAATGTTTTAAACATTAAATCATTCTGATTTCATTCAAAATTCAAAATTTTAAATTCAAAATTATAATCGCAGGATATTTTCCAAAAACTTCCCATCCCCAACCGGCCCTATCATCGCTAAATTCAATTTATCATCTCGGAATATATCCTTTGCCACTCTTATGATATCATCTGCGCTCACTTTATCAACTCGCGCCAAAATTTGCTCCGGAGTTTCGATTTTTCGCTTCATAAGCTCCTGCCCGGCTAGAAATCCGGCCACCTCGTCCGAAGATTCAAGCGAAAGCGCCATTTTCCCCCGCAGATTGTCTTTGGCCTTCTTGAGCTCGCGCTCGCTTACCCTCTTCTCTCTTATTTTTCTTACTTCCCCGAGAATGGTCTTCACCGCTTTTTCAATTTTTTCCCGGTCTGTGTCAACCCCAGTCTTCACCGCGAGATAGCCGGAATCAGTATAGCTTTCGTAAGAGGCGCTGATATAATAAGCCAGCCCCAAGCGTTCCCGGACTGAAAGAAAAAGCCGGCTGCTCATGCTTCCGCCCAAAATATTCACCAAAACCGAGAGCGGAAATCTGTCCGGATGAAACATATCATAAGCCCGCGCGCCCAAAACCAAGTGGCATTGGTCCGTTTTTTTATTTTTTATTCTGATCTGCGGCTGGTTTTGTTTTTCAAAAACTTTCGTTTTTCTTCCGTTTTTCTTTTTGGGCATTTTCGAAAAAATCTTTCCGATCTTGCTGATTGCTTTTTTTTCATCAATGTTTCCCGCCACCGAAACAACTGTGTTTGGCGCCGTATAATGCTCCCGCAAATGTTTCAGAAAATCTTTTCGCTTGATCTTTGCAATATTTTCCTTTGTTCCGATTGTCTCCCAGCCGGCCGGCTGGTCGCCGTAAAGCAGATCCTCAAAAATATCGCCTATTTGCACGATCGGCGTGTCCTCGTACATGTTTATCTCCTGAATGATCACCCCCCGTTCTTTTTCAATTTCTTTTGGATCAAGCTTTGAGTTGAGATAAATATCTGAAACCACATCAAGCGCTAAGTCGAAATGCTTGGCGTCAACTTTGGCAAAATAGGCCGTCTGCTCTTTTCCGGTAAAAGCGTTGTATTCCCCGCCGACTGCGTCGAGCGCGGAAGAGATATCCTTGGTCTTCGGCCGTTTCTTTGTTCCCTTGAAAAACATATGCTCCAGAAAATGGGAAATGCCGTTCGTTGCTTTCGTTTCGTATTTCGAACCCACGCCCGCCGTCACAATCACCGTCACCGTGTTCGTATCCTTCATCGGCGCCATCACAAGCCGCAACCCGTTTTTCAAAATTGTTTTTCGAAATTTCATGAGATTATCTTTTCACTCTCGCAATCCCCGAGCAAGTAACGATTTCGATTCCCTTTTTCTCAAGTTCGTCCAAAAAAAGATTCATCCCGATTGAATCGGAAGAAATATGCCCCGCCAGAATGACGTTGATATGCGCTTTTTCCGCCGCTTCTTTGTGCTCGTCAGAAAGATGCATACCAATAATCGTCCCGATTCCGGCTTGCGCCATATGTTTATAAATTTTTGGTGAACCTTCTGTCCCGCCGGTAAGTTCCGTAATTGCGATTCTTCCCGCCCGGTTGTCTTCCTGACCGGCCAGAAGCCAGGGCCCCTGGCCATAGCCGATAGCTTCTTTGTATTCCGAAATCTCTTTGAGATATTCAAGAATTTCCCCAACGTATTCAAACTTTTTGGCCGCGATTTTTTTCTTGACGAAGTTCGCTACCAAATTATCCGCGGGCGTATGCACGCTCATAATGCTGATATTCATCAATTCTGCCGCGTCAATCGGCTGATTGACATTGACCGGATTTACCTTCCGAAAAATTTCTGAAATTCGCGGTTTCATCACGCTCTCGGCGATATTAATCGGTACCCCGTACTGCTCCAGAACGTCTGCCTGAAGATGCATCACGTCATCAAGACAGGAAAGACCTTTTCCAAGCGGATGATGAGCAAGAATAAGATCAATATCTCCAAGTTTTTCCGCGAGCATAACCTCTCCCGTCCCAATATCAATTCCAGTCAGAATCTTTTTTACTTTTTTTCCCGTGTCAAAATAGACCCGCGTGTCCGAATACGGATTCCAAAATTTTTCCGCGTCAAACTCGGCTTTTTTCTTCTTGTCAAGCTTTTCGTATTTTTCTTTGACTCTCTTGAGGATTTTCCTGATCCGCTCCCTCGGACGAAGATCATTTTTTATCCCGAGCTCAACCGCGAGCTTGTAGATTTCTTGAACTTTCATAAAGCAATAAATATTAATTACAAAACTTTTCAAGCGCTTTTAGGGATGGAGGATAATTTTACTCCCTAAAAACGCTCAAAATTTTTCAGGAACAAAAAATGTCATCCAATTACCTCAATTTCCCCAATCTCCCCTATTCCTCAAATTTTCCTTTCAAATAATCCACTAATTTATCAATCTTAATTCGCTCCTGCTTCATCGTATCCCGATCCCGCACCGTGACCGCCTTGTCTTTCAAAGTTTCAAAGTCAACCGTCACGCAAAAGGGCGTTCCGATTTCGTCCTGCCGGCGGTATCTGCGGCCGATGGACTGGGTTTCGTCGTATTCGCTCCTCCAGTGCGGGCGAAGTGCGTCCCAGATTTCATGGGATTTTTTGACTAAATTCTCTTTTCTTGAAAGCGGCAGCACCGTTACCTTAATCGGAGCAAGATATTTCGGAATCTTGAGAACCGTCCGTATTTCTGTTCCGCCCTTGGCCGTCGGCGCTTTTTCTTCGCAATACGCCGCGCAAATTACCGCCAAAAATGTGCGATCAACTCCAAAAGTCGGCTCAATCACGTGCGGAATAAATTTTCTCCCGCTTTCCGGATCAGTATACATCAAATCCTTGCCGCTTTTTTCAATGTGGCTCTTGAGATCGTAGTCTGTTCGATAGGCAATGGCATGAAGTTCTTTAAGCCCGAAGGGGAACTTGTATTCTATATCAATAGTGCGCTTGGAATAATGAGCCCGCTCTCCGTCCGGAATCTCATGAAAATACAGATCTTTATCTTTTATCCCCAGCTCCTTCCAATATTTCTTCATTTCAGAAAGCCACGTCTCAAAAACATCTTCCCACTTATCGCGCTCCGGATCAAAGAAATACTCGAACTCCATCAAGTTAAACTCGCGCAGGCGAAAGATAAACTGACCCGGCGTTATTTCATTGCGAAAGCATTTTCCAACCTGGGCAATGCCCAAGGGCAACTTCCGACGCGTAGTCTGAAGAACATGCTGAAAATCCACAAACATGCCCTGGGCAGTTTCGGGGCGCAAATAGGCAAGAGCCGAATCGTCTTCAACCGGTCCCAAAAAAGTCTTGAGCATCAGATTAAATTTTCTTGGTTGGGTCAGTTCATTTCCGTCCGGGCTCTTGATTTTCTCCTTTTGGATAATTTCCCACATCGCATCGAGAGTCATCCCCATCGGATCATGACCGTGCTCTTCCAAGAGATGATCAACCCGATAGCGTTTGTGGGTAACTTTATCCTCAACCAGAGGATCCGTGAAACCGGCCACGTGGCCAGAGGCTTCCCACACCTTCGGATTCATAATGATGGTGGAATCAAGTCCTACCATATCCGGCCGGCGTGTGATGAAAAAATCCCACCAGTGGTTGCGGATGTTGTTCATCAGTTCCGTCCCGTACGGGCCGAAATCCCAGCTATTGGCCAGCCCGCCGTAAATCTCGGATCCCGCAAACACGAATCCCCGCCTTTTGCAAAGGGACACAATTTTATCCATTAACTGTTCCTTTTTTTCGGTCATACTATTTGGTGGTTATTTGATTAAGTTGGGACGATAATAAAAAATAACAGAGAATCTTCTCTTAGTCAAGAATAACACAAAAAATGCGCCTGGCCAACACTTAAGACGCATTAAACACGATTTGTTTTCCTATCGCGAATGCCGCAATTCAAACAAAGTATAAATTATCTCGCACTGATTGACCGCCGCGGCCAAAAACTCTAAAATTTCCCGGTCAACATCGTTCTTTTCAAAAACAAGAAAGGTTTTGAGCCCCAGCGCATTGGAGCCCGTCGAAGCGACAACGCAGTATCCGTGACCGCCGCAGTGTTTTTTGTCCCGCGCCATTTCCAAAAGTTCTTTGTTGCCAACCCGTATCTCTTTTGTCTTCACCCCCGAAGAGGAAGTGAACCAGTATTCAGAAACCGTCTGGTGCCGGCCGGCATGAATAATCCGGAGCGTTATCCAGTCTTTTTTGCTCAAGGAAAGAGCCATTTTGAGTATCTCGCTGATATAATCCTTCACTTCATGCTTGTTTGCAGGCGCTTTGAGCTTTTGCAAAAAATTTTTGACCAGCGACATCTGGACATTCACCTTTCCAAGATAGGCGAAAGTTTCCAGGAGCTCCTTTTCTCTTCCCTGATACTCTTTTTCAAGTTTCTCAATTTCTTTCTCGCGTTTTCTTACCACTTCTTCATAGAGCTGAAAAACGTTCCAGGCAACCGAGACCTGAACCAGAAGCAAAACCGCTTCCAAAGTTTCTTCGGACAAAAAGGATATTCCCCTTCGAATAAGAAGAGGCGTGAAAATAATCGTCACAATCAAAAAAAGAAACGTCGCCAAAAAAACATTTCTCATTTTCTCAATTCTTTTTTTGAGGAACCCTCCGTAAAAACGTGAAATTGGAGTCATGTCTTTAAAAAGAAGGGGCCTCCAGCGAGGCCCCCGCGCTACTTGAGAGTAAAGCTTTTGATTATCCTATCCGCCAGCCGGCATTTGGCCTCAACGCTCTTCGGACAGCTCCCCGGCTTTGTATACGCGAAGACTTTGTCATTTTTTTCACCGACTCTGGCGCCCGCCGTCTCGCAATAAAACTGGTTGCCTTTCTCGCAGCCTTTTTCAAGTTTCTCCCATTCTTCTTGAGAAAACTGGCGAATAGTAAGAATATTTTTCGCCAAATCATCAAAATTGTTCGTCGCCGAAGCCGCGCCTTGGGAAACATAGATAGTGACGTACTGATTCGAAAGCGTCTCGTCAACCGGACTCTTCACATAGCCGATTTTATAGAACCAGCCGCCGATTTGAGGCGGTATTCTTGCTTCAAAATCAATTGAAGCGTCCTTCAGCCGATAATCCGTCGGTCTTTTCACGTCAGCAGATGAAATCCTGTTATTCGTGACAGCCGGAGACTGCAAACTGCCGGCTCCGGAAGACCAATTCAAAGATATTAGAAGCAAATACGCGGAAAAAGTCAAAACTCCGATGAGAATCACTAAAGATATTTCAAACCGGATATTTTTTCTTTTTTTTGCCGCTGTTACTGAAATTTTTTTTTGTATTTTTTTCCTCCTTGGCATATTTTTATATCACAATTTATTTTTTTCTAGTCTAAATTATACACCCTTCTCAAATTATTGACAAGACATTATCCTCGCTCACTGTTCCTTTCTGCCAGGATTTGCCGATTTTTCTTTTGTAACTCACTACAACGCCGTAGCTTCCCCGCGCCCGTTTGCGGTATTTGAAATTCACCGCCACAATCGTTGTCCCGCCGGAACTTTTTACTCTCACCACTTTTACATTCCGGCCGCCGATTCTCACCTTCGCCCATTTCTTCTTGTTTATCTCAAAACTCGCCATGATGAAATTAATCCTTCGCTTTGCCTTTTTTCTGGTGCTGTATTGAAGCGAGGTTACGTCCGAAGTAATTTGAGCCTGTTCCTGCGATCCCCCCTCACAGGACGTCAGCTGGTCCAGCTCAACCGACTGAAGCGACTCTTTTATCTCGGCGCAATAAAAACCCCCTTCTCCGTAAAGATCATTGCAGGCTGTGTTGAGCGTGTTGTAAGCCGCCTCAAAATCAGTAGTTGTCGTGAAATAATAATTCATCGCCCGGTAATAAACCTGCTCGACAACGTCAACCCCGACGCTCCCAATCGAGTATCCGTTAAAATCTCCCCCGACCGCGGCCAGATAGGCCGCGTGGGCCAGCGGTGAGCTGTTCTGGTGAACCCCGCCGTAATCATCCGCCCCGCAATAGAATCCCGAATCAGAAGTTTTGGCCGGATAAGGCCCGTATCCGGCGTCAATGCTTCCCGGATCGCTCAAACTGAAGCTCACGCTCTGATAGCCCGGAATATTGCTGTCCTCCCCAAGCTGCCAGTCAGCACTTCCTTTTCTGAACTGCTCAAAAGTTTCGCCGAAAATACTGGCTTGAGCTTCTTCTATCGCTCCTGACTCACCCACATAATTGAGTCCCCAGGGCTGGCCGAAAGCATCAAGTATTGAATGGTAACTCACTCCGTGTGTGTATTCATGACCGGCAATGTCCGTAACCGCCTCGCCGGAACAGAATTTTATCGAATAATTGTCAAAAAAAGCGGTCGGACAGCCGCTTTCTGCGTTGTCGATCCGAACATAGGCATCCGTGTTGGCATAAGCGCTGGAAACGCCGTCGCCCAATCCGCCCTGTTTGTTGGCCCCGTTTCGACCGAATTTCGTATTGAAGTAATTGTGGACGCTGTCCAGAATGTCGTACATGTCGTCAACATCGGTTATGCCCGTCGCGCCCTGTCCTTCGGAGCGGGAAAGAACATAACTTCCCGAATTTCCGTCATAAACATTGCGATTGATATCGCGCCTTCCCGTGAGATGATAAACAAAACTTCCGTCCCGGGCATTGATGAAAAAATATTCACGATTGCCTTGTCCTTTTGCGGAAACTTCAACCAGCCAAACCAGATAATTGATGTCATTTTTCCCGTTTTCAACAAGGACCTTGTTGAATATGAAAAGTTTTGGTTTTGCCGCCGTAAAACTTTCCCGATCCCACCAGTCTCTCCAGTATTTCTCTGTTTCTTTCACCGCCCGCTTTGAGGAAATTTTTGGTTTCGTCTCTGAAATAACATTCGGCAAAAAATTGGCGCTGGCGGAACTCACTGAATTATCTTCCTCCAAATGAACAATGGCCTGGGCGCCAAAAACAGGAATGCTGCCGTATTTTTGATTGTAAATAATATGGCGCATTTTTCTTTCGTCGCTTTTTTCCCCAACATAGAGAAGCTCTTTGGCCGGTTTCAAGAGACCGAAATATTTTCCATACTCCTGCATGAAATATCCAGCCGCCATTTCCGGTTTGAGAGAAAAAAGTTTTTCAAACGGGAGAGGAATTTTTCCTTTTTTCGCGGCAAGAAAAGTGAGAACGTTTGTATCCTGATCAATCGAATAATCTACTGCCGGACCGACTTTGTTCCTGAATTCTTCCAAACTTGCATCACTGCCCTGGCTTTCTTCTCCGGCTATCATTCCTTTCCTAACAAAAAAGGCCTGATAGAAAAATACCAGGCCCAAGATAAAAATAAGAATAAATGCAACTGTTATATTTTTTCTGTGAGGATATTTTTTCTTTTTCATTTTTCTTTACTCCACCCCCGCTGTCCATAATCATGCAATACTTGCTTCCTTCTCAAGAATTTTGATGTTTTCTTTTTATTCTATCATTATTCTCTATAACCGATTTTATGAATTTCGGATCGTAACCCGCTTTCTCGCTGGCTTTTACGATCGCGTTTACGTCTTTAGGAAGGCACTTCCCAAAGAAACCCGGGGTGTCGGGAAAAACAGCCGAAAAAAATCTGCCTACCCGGGTATCAAGAAGCCATAATTCCCGCAGTTCTTTATAATCGACTCCGAAGGATTTCGCGATGCCGTAAAACTCATTGCAGAAAGTGACCTTAGTCGCTATGTACGCGTTTTCCATGTATTTTACCAGTTCGGCGGTAGTTGAATCGGTCATAAAGAATTTCGCGTCCGGACCCATAACCCGAACGAAAAATTCCATAATTTCTGAAGCTGTTTCTTTCTTGCCCCCGATAATCTGGAAACTATGGAATTTCATATCTTTCGAATGGGGGTATTTCCAGAAAGGAACAAAGTAAGGAATACCTCCGCCTTCCCCTAAATATTCCGGCGAGAAGCATATTTTTTTGCCTGTTTTTTTTACCAAATTATCCGTGATTCGAGGGGGAATGGTGCTTTTTATGAGAATCAGGGGCGTTTCAAGCCAGCCAATCGTTTCTTCCACAATTGATAAATCGCAAGCTTTGTCTTTTCCTTCCGGGGTGGGCACGCATACTATTCCCAAATCACAGGAATTTATTTCTTCTTTGCCAGATGATCCTTCGGCATTGGGATCATAGAAAAATACTTCGAAATTGTCTTTGAAGAAATTATAAACTGCCTTTCCTACGTAGCCGTAGCCGACAACAGCAACTTTCTTTTTTTGATTCTCCGCCATAGAAAAATGCTTTAATGATTGCTCTTTTAATCTAACAACTTAATTTTCATTTTGCAAATTTTATCATTGCGCTACTTTTCCTCCTGATCCGCCGATGCTTATGTCCTCGGGAAGATTTGAATCCTTCCCTTCAAATGAAGCTTCAGGTCCCTGCCCGGTGAAAGAATCCTGTCCCGAAAAAACGGTCCTCCCCAGAAGCGGCGCGTACCCGCCGATGAGATTTTGTCCGGGCGTGACGCCGATTTGAAAAATGAGTTCGCGGGGATCGGTGAGAACACCGATTCCGGCCGGCAGTTTTCCTATCTCCCAAGAAAATTCATTGGTGCGGCCGTTGAAAGATACGTTGGCGTCCTTGGGAACAAAAACTCCTTTCCAGGACACACCCGCCGGAAGAGAACCGACAACTTTTACGTTTGTCAGGTCATTGGAAACATTGAGAAGCTTGAGATGGATGGCAAAGGTAGTTTCAGTCCCGGAGACAAGCGGCGTCGGACCGGAATTTTGAATTTCCGAATCGTTATAATATCCTTCCGCCGCAATGCCCAATTTCGAATTCAGGCGAATATTGACGGCGTTGCTCGCCACTGTCTTATTCGCCCCTTCCGGCGTGGGGACATCGGGGCTGTCAATTTTGGCGACGGCGCTCACGGAAAAATTTTTGTCGTTGGAGCCGGCAACGGGAATTATTTCCTTGACCGGAACTGAAAAGCTGACTTCTCCGCCCTGCCCGGGATTGAGAGCTTTCAGCACCGGATTTTCGAACGCTTTCCAGGTAAGCACGCCTTTCGAAAAATCAACATGAGCCTTGGAGTTTGATATACTGAGGCGGGTATAATCAAGTATAGAGCTCTTCAGTTCCTCGGTCAGAATAACGTCCTTAAGGCCGATTGAGCTTGCGTTGCGGAATTTTATGTTGAACTGAAGAGTCTCTCCGGCATTCACGATAACTGCGTCTTTTCCCCCGTTCACCGTCTGCTCGATTTCAAAAGAAGAGCCGACGACTTTGAGACTGCTTTCCGAATCGGCGTAAGCGAAAAATTCTTCATTCTCCCTGTATTCCCCGAGGCTGGCTTTGAATCTTTTTATCTCGTCGTTTCGGCCGTTGATGTTTCCGCTGATTTTCACTTCTCCGCTCTCGCCGGCGCCGAGATCTCCGACATACCAGACGTTGTTATCTTTGGTCGGAAGCGGTTCGGAAACTGCATAAGAAAAATCAGCCGGATAATCAACTTTCATCTTCAAATTCCTGAAAACGCTTTCCCCGTTGTTTTTGTATTTCACGGAATAATTGACAACATTTCCCGGGGCGGCTTCCCTTGGTCCACTTATTTCCAAAAACAAGGGGCTCGAGGCAATGAAAACCCCTGTTTTGGCTTCCGTCGTGAAGGTCGAGCTGAAATTGAAAGATTTATATTCCAGAAGCACATTGATATAGGTTAAAAGATCCTTCGGCCCGAAAAATTTTCCCTGAAAAGATATTTTTCCGCCCGTTTTCCCCGGAACGTTTCCAATGACGTACTTTTCAACGTTCGGTCCCTCCGATTCGAAATTGAGATTTTCTTCCGGCTTGAAATTTTCAGGAAAGTTGATGTGGACAACTGCTTCGCGAAGGGAGACGCTGTTGAGATTCTGATAGTCTATTACGAAAGTCGCGAGATCCCCGCTTTGCACTTTTTCCGGAGAGCTGACGGTTACTTTCACCCGATCGCCGGAGAAAATTCCCTTTCTCACAAGGCCCACCGCCCAATACAAAACAACCAGCCCGGCTACTGCCAAAACCGCAGCCAAAAATATCTTCTTCAGTTTCTTTCTTTTCTTTTTCTTTTCCTCGTCCTCTTTGATCCAGATAGCGCTTTTGTCACCTTTGGCAGGGAGAAGATCCTCGGGTCGGAAAGGATTTTCTTCAGCTGTTTTTTCTGAATCCTGCTTCCAAAAAGACTCGACTGATTTTTTCTCGTCTCCCTCATTCCGGCCGTATAATTTTTTTTCTACATTACGAAAGCTCATTTGGCTATAATTTTACAATATTCGCGCCAAAGCGACAAATTTCAAAAATTATATCTCTCAAAACTCTCCCTTATCCTTCCCAATCCCTTCAATTCCCTTTCCTCAACTTTCACCTTTACGATTTTAGCAAGCGGATTCCCCCAAAAAATCCGCAGCAATTTGATTTGGTTGTTGTTTATTGGGACCAGTCCGGAAAAATTCAAACCGCAATCTCCGCAAACAACCCTGCCTTTTTCCACGCTGAAAAATTTTTTTGATTTTTCGGTCATTTTTTTTTGGCAGTTTACGCATTTCATCACCTCCGGCCGCTGGCCCAAAAAATCAAAGAGTTTCCACCAGAAAGCAAGAGTCAGCAATTTTTCCCGCTTGCTCCCACTCACAATCTTCAAAAAATCGCAGAGTAAATTAAAAATCTTTTCGTCTTTTTCCCCCTCGGCGAAATTTCTCGCAAAAAAACGAAAAATTTTCAAAACTTCGTCCAGTTTTTCAAAATCATTTTTGACGCCCTCAAAACTATCAAGCGTGATCGCGCCCGTGATTTGCCCCAGGCCCTTTGAGCGGGCGACGTAAACTTCACTCAAAGTTGCGGGTTCCAGATGCCCCGCCAGTTTCGCCGTTGATTTTCTCACTCCTTTGGCCACCGCTTTTACCAGGCCCTGCTCAAGCGTGTACATTATATACAGCCGGTCATACTCATTTATATCGCGGGAAGACAAAATTATGGCGGTAAGTTTTTGCATGATTCAATTATATCCTTCTTGCTTGAAATAAAAAAGCCGCGGGGATTCCTCCATGCCCCAACGGCGATAAGATAACGAGATTAGAATTAGCCGAAAATCATTGCTTGATATCCGCACCTTTTGCAGATATATGTCGCCGCGGCGTCTCCCTCCCCCGTTATATTTTTCATTATGCTGCCGCATTTGCTGCAACGATAGCGAAAAAACTCAAAGAGGAGAATTCCAAGGGCAACAATAATCATTAGCATAAAAGCCCAATCCGGAATTTTATCAAGATAATCCGCCTCTAACCAGTCAAAAAAAGCTTTTAGTTTCCCGTCGAAAATCATTGTTTTCCCTCCTCACTTTTTTGGCTTTGCCAGATGTAAGCCGC
>PFVO01000009.1 GCA_002790655.1 Candidatus Moranbacteria bacterium CG_4_9_14_3_um_filter_44_28
TCAAAATTCAAAATTCGTAATTCAAAATTTTTGCGAAATGTTTCCAAAAACAAAAAAATTTAATGTTTTGTTGTTACTGGTTTTTATCTTAGTAATTTTTCCAGTTGATTTATCCGAGGCTAAGAAAAATGTCCAAAAAGCTCAAGTCGCGACTGATGTGCCGACAATCTATCCTCGTTCCTCCTGGTCGAACGCGAAATATGACAAGCGCTCAAAAAAAATCTGGCCGGCGGAATTAGAGAGTCTGGAAGTGATAATCATTCATCATACGGCGACAAGTTACAAAAGCGCAACCTCAAAGCAAATAAAAAAAATTTACCGCTATCATTCCTACACCCGGAAATGGGGCGATATCGGCTACAACTATATCATCGGAAAAGACGGCTTGATTTTCGAGGGACGCTACGGCGGGAATGGAGTGATCGGGGGACACGCCTACTATAAAGGAACAAATTATAACGAAGGATCAATCGGGATTGCCGTAATCGGAAAATATGTCGGTGAAAAATTGTCCGCGGAGTCTTTGGACTCACTCCAAAAGCTCGTTGGGTGGCTTGCGGCCAACAACAACATCGGCATTTCTTCGGAAATAAAATTTCATGGCAAAAAACTGGATTCGACCGTCATCGGCCACAAAGACGTGGCCAGCACGGCCTGTCCCGGAAAAAATATCTACAATAACTTATCAAGTATCCGGTCAAATGCCGCAAGCTATTCAAACGCTTATCAGAATTACGCCTATCAGGTTTCGGGCGAAAACGGCAAATATGAAATTTCAAACGGGAAAAGATACTCCGGAAGTTCAAGGAGCAGTATAGCGACGATCTCAAAAACCCAGCTGGAAGCCTATCTTTCGGGAGGGGTAGCTGAAAGTAAAAGCGGAGACTATTTATATTCTTCGGGAACCCTTTTGGTGTCGGGAGAAAAAAGAGGTGTGCTTGAGAACGGTATCCTACGACTGATCAGCAACTCCTCGGTACTGGAATCAAGTTACGACGCTTCCAATTTTGTCGAAGTGACGGAAGAAAAATGGAATAGCTATTCAAGCGGTTCCGAAGCTTCGTTTAGAAATGGATCATTTGTCAAGAGCCAGAGCGGGGATTATTACATACTTGGCGGGAACCAAAAAAGAAAACTTGATTTGTCAGGCGAGGATTTGAAGCTAATTAATTTGAATACTGTCCACGATGTTTTAGATAGTGAAGTCGCCCAGTATTCGGATGGGGAAAATATAACAAGCGTCATTGGTCTTCCAGAAGGAACGCTTATTGCAGACAATAATAAGAATTACTATTACGTTTCAGGTATCGGAATAAAAAGAAAAATCACGAAAAACGTCTTTCGGGCGACATTTTCGCAGTCGATGGCAGTCAGGGTCTCGGGCAAACTCCTGAAGAAATACAAAACAAAAGGAAAGCTTTCTTTTCAAAACGGCGCGGTGGTGAACTATCGCAAGAAATATTATTTCATCGAAGACGGCCGGCGCCGCCAGTTCGCGAGCAAAAATCTGGCCGCTTCAATGGGCTACCAAAATATCCAAAAAGCCAAAAGAACCGAAATGGCAGGGATTGGAGAAGGAGCGAAGATAGAGTAAATCATTTTCGTTTTGAGCAGAAGAAGCCTCACGGAAGGCTTTTTTGATTTATCCCCAGGTTTTCTCTTGACACAGAAGATATAGTCGGGTAGTATGAAAATATGAAAAAACCCCTTACAGAAAGACAAAAAGAACTGCTGAAGATAATTTATGACTTCATTAAAAATACAGGGTACCCCCCGACATTTGAAGAAATGAGAGAATCTCTGGGAGTTAGCTCTAATCAATCAGTAATCGATCATCTCGCCAAACTTGAAGAAAAGAGGGTAATTCAGCGAAAAAAAGGTATTGCGAGAAGTATTGCGATTCTTCCCATCGGTTACGAAATTTTAGGAAAACCAGGATTAGCTCCTTTTCTAGGCGCCACAGCTGCCGGAGCTTATACCGAAGCTATTGAAATAAAAGGAGAATGGCAAAAACTTTCTCAAGATGTCGCGCAACTTCAAGAAAATATTTTTCTTCTCAAAATTTCAGGAGACTCAATGATCAATGCGGGGATTGAAGATGGAGATGTTGTTTTGGTGCGAGAGGCAAAAGAATTTGTTTCAGGAGAAATAGTCCTGGCCGAAACCCCCGAGGGCACGACAGTGAAACGCTTTATTTCCGAAGACAAACCGCCCTATGTCTATCTCAAGCCGGAAAATCCGAATTATGAAAATATTCTTTTTACTGACGATGTAGAGCTTAAGGGAAAAATCAGTTCAATAATGAAAAACGGAACATGGAAATCTGTTAAATAATTTCAAAATTTTATGCCTACAAAAAAACCAAATAGGACAAACGAAATACTGGACAAGATATTCAAAGATGCGGAAATGAAATACAGCCTTCAGGAATTTCAGGATATTCAAATTGAAAAAGTACTCTACATCTTTGAAAAAGATAAGGGGAGATATTATCTCAAATGCCTAAAACGAGAAAAGGATATTTTTGTACACGACGAAAATAAAAATAAATCCCAACCCGAAGAAATAATCCGCCAGCTTTGGATTTATAAACTCAACAAAATATACAAATACCCAATGGATCGGATAGCGGTGGAATATCCCGTATGGTTTGGGTCAAAAGTAGAAAAAAGAGCCACGGATATAGTTGTCTTTTATAAAAACAAAGACGATGCCTGGATCGTGGGGGAAGTAAAAAAGCCTGACAGAAAAGACGGTCTCAAGCAGCTCAAAGCCTATTTTCACGCTGAAGGCGCGCCAGTTGGATTTTGGAGCAACGGACAAAGTCATATTTTTCTTTTTCGGCCTTGGCCAAAAGAAATTACCGCTCTTTCTGATATACCCCATGAGTGGGAAAAACCGGAAGATGTAATGAAAAAGAAAACAAAGATTGATGAGCTAGAAGTGATGTTTAGAAGCGGTGAATCACCTTTACTCAAGGACATTCTTACTGATCTAGAGGATATCGTTTTAGCTCGAAGGGGCGTAGATGTATTCGAAGAAGCTTTCAAATTGATTTTTGCGAAACTTTATGACGAGTGGGCGGCGAAAAACCAAAGACCCGATCGTTCTGTGGAATTCAGGGTAAAACCCGGGGAATCACACGAAGATCTTCATAAAAGAATTACTGAATTGTTTCACAATGCAATCGAAAAATGGCCCGGCATTTTCGGTCGTGACGAACGCGAAATAAAAATTCAAGGCTCTGCGCTTTGGACTACGATAAGTCATCTACAAAATACTCTTCTTTTTGCCAGCGAACTCTCTGTTGTTGACGAAGCTTTTGAATTTCTCATAAACAAAGTTTACAAAGGCGAAAAGGGGCAGTATTTTACGCCTCGACATGTAATCAAAATGTGCGTTAGGATGCTTGATCCGAAGCCAGCGGAAAAGATAATCGATCCTGCGGCAGGCTCCGGTGGGTTTCTAATACTGGCGATGTTCCATGTTTGGGAAAAACTAAAAGAAAAAGTTGATCAAGTTAGATACGCTTCAGAAAGTCTTTATGGAATTGACTTTGACGAAAAGGCGCAGAAAGTTGCCAAGGCCATAATGCTGATTGCGGGAGACGGATCGTCAAATATTTTTAGGTTGAACAGCCTGGAGCCCTGGACATGGAAAGGTGAAGCAGGCTTTGAGGCTTTCGGCAGGATGCGAGCAAGATACGAAGATGAGAAGAAAGATGAAGAAAATAAAGAAGAGATGAAAGATTTTAAGTTTGATATTGTGATGACAAATCCGCCCTTTGCGGGCGATATTGATGAGAGGGAAGTTCTAAGATTTTATGATGTTGCAAGAAAAAATAACAAACTGGTCAATAAAATCGGCAGACATATTTTATTTTTGGAACGCTGTCTTCATTTTCTAAAGCCCGGCGGGAGAATGGCGATCGTTCTACCGCAGGGAGTTTTAAATACGTCTAGTATGAAGTATATCCGCGAATATCTCTTTGATAAAGCTCAAGTTTTGGCAGTCATCGGTCTTCATGGGAATACTTTCAGGCCGCATGCGGGAGTAAAAACCAGTGTATTGTTTTTGAAGAAATGGGATGGAAACGAAGAAATTCCCAAAGACTACCCGATTTTCATGGCCGTTTCCAAAAAAGGCGGAAAAGATAATTCAGGAGATTATATCTACAAAAAAGATGCCAGCGGAAACTTTGTCCACGATGTGAGGGGAAGGAAAGTTTTGGATCATGATTTGGATGAAGTAGCGGATGAATTTATAAAATTTTCCAAAACGGAAAAGCTAGATTTTTGACGAAATCGCCTGCCCCGTAGCGAAACGAAGTTTCTACTACTGGGGCGGAGGAGTTTTTAAAGTTTATGAAAAAAGAAAATGCCAACAAATAGACATTTTAAAGATATTCAGTCGTGCTTTTGTTTTCTTGACGAAACAGGTCTGATACACAGCAGCCGCGACAAATTTTTTGCGCTTGGCATAATGGAATGCGATGATCCTCAAAGGTTATACAATAAAATCAGGAAAATTAGGCACAAATTTAGATATAGTGAAGAATTGAAATGGGCAAATCTGGATAGAAAAATCAGATTTGATGCGGCTCGGGAATTTTTCGATGTTTTTCTCCAAGAAAAAGCGATATTTAATTGCATTATACTCAACAAGGATGAACTGGATTTTGACAAATACTACAATAATAATCTCTACAAGGTTTATAGGAGCTTCACTATTGCTTTGTTGAAAATGATGATTGGCCCTAATCCGGAAAAAGTGATAATAATATTAGCTGACGATTATTTTGCTCCGGATGGCACAGATTTAGAAATCACCATAAAAAAATTTATCAATGATCATTACAAGAAATTCGTTGTGGCTGGCGTATGCCAGATAGACTCCAAATCTTCCGATTTATTGCAATTAGCCGACTTAATATTGGGAGCAATTTTATATGATCTGAAAAAACGCGAAGGAATTGTACGAAAACAAAACAGATACAAGAGAAAATTTTTAAATTTCGTTTACCAGAAATTAAATGTCAAAAGAGGATTTTTTGTTCATAATTGGACAAGATTTAATATCGCAAATTATGTCTCGCCTGAAATTTCCCGAAAAGATTATTTTATACCGAAAAACAAAATAAGGGCGTCCATATTCGACCCCAAAAAATCCAACAGGAAAATCGAGCCTTGAATAAAATAAAAACAAGCCATGGCCCACAACGGGCGACGCTTGTTTTTATAGGCATTATGAATAATAACGCCTATATCCAGTATAGCAGATTTTTAAGCCTTGTCAAGCCTTGCCATACTCGCCAATTAATACGATATTTTATGGGAAATATTTCAAAA
>PFVO01000024.1:0-398 GCA_002790655.1 Candidatus Moranbacteria bacterium CG_4_9_14_3_um_filter_44_28
AAAGGGCGCTCGACGCCGAGGTGGAACTCACTAAAAGGCCGCCCGACCTTCAAAATTATGTTTCCGAAGGAAAAGCGGCTTTGATTTTTGACCCCTCGACTCCCAATCCGTGGAAAGCCTGGACGGTGGCCGGCCAGCCGCAAAACGATCTGGCGTACCGGTATCTCCAGGGCTGGTCAATAAAGCAGGAAGCCTTCCGGCAGGAAGAGGAAAGAAGAAAAGCAATGGGGCAGGCTTATTCCGGCTTCACGGGAACACAGGCAAAAAGCACTTCGAGCCGGGGGCCACTCACGGCCACCAGTTCTCAAGGAGGAAAACTGACTATTCCGCCCGGATCGGATTACATTCCGCCGGAAAAAATCACCCTTCCCGGATCAATCGTGAAAGACCTCACTGCC
>PFVO01000024.1:432-47081 GCA_002790655.1 Candidatus Moranbacteria bacterium CG_4_9_14_3_um_filter_44_28
GAAGCCCAGGGTATGGGAATGAAGATGATTGAATTCGCCAATTCCATTCCGGAAATTGTGAGCGAAATGGTCGTCCAGACTCTCACCAATCTCATTAACTACGGCATCAAGCAAATCACCGATCCGATTGACCGCTCCATCATGCAGTTCCACAATCAGGTCGGCACCCAAATCTGGAACGCCCAAAACCAAGTTCAGCAGGGGGCGCGGGAGAATATATATTTCAACAAAAAGAGATAGTCCGTCATTTATTGTCAGCTCAAATGCCTAAAAACCGCTTTTTTAAGCAATTTTTTCCCAAAGCCACTTCTAGTGTGGCTTTTTAGCTCTTGACAATTTCTTTTAAAATACTAAAATAGGGATACAAATCCCTAAATTAGTACTAAAATGTTCAGTCGAATCCCAAAACTAAAGATTAAGCGTGATTTTTTCAAAGGCAAGGCAATTATTATCGCTGGAGCCAGACAGACGGGAAAAACGACTTTAGCCGAAGAAATCATCGATGAGTTTGAACTCAAAACAAAGTACTTCAACTGCGATAACCCTGACGAGCGCAGTCTTTTGTCTAACAAGAATTTGGAGTTTCTGAAAAATATTGTCGGGAACGCAAAGATCGTTTTTATTGACGAGGGGCAGAAAGTACCGACTATCGGACAAACCTTGAAACTGCTTGTTGACCACTATGGCAAAACAAAACAAATCCTTGTCACCGGATCATCGGGTTTTAATTTGCTCTATAAAACTGAAGAAACGCTAACAGGCAGAAAAATCGTTTATTTTCTTTATCCCTTGAGCCTCGAGGAGCTGCATCCGGACAAAGATCTTCTTGGAGCCATAAAAACAATGGAGCAACGCCTTATATTCGGCGGCTACCCCGAAATTGCGAGTCTGTCTTCCGCTGAAGAAAAAACAAACCGGCTGAAACAGCTTGCTTCCAGCTATTTATATCAAGATATTCTTGAATTTCAGCAAGTGAAAAATTCTTCAGTGATTCTCAATCTCCTGAAAGCTTTGGCTTTTCAAATCGGATCCGAAGTTTCCTACGTGGAATTGGGCAATCTCATCGGCGCCGACAAAAGAACCGCCGAGCGCTATGTGGATCTTTTGGAAAAAAACTTCATAATTTTCAAGCTGGGACCTTATTTCACCAACAAGCGCAAAGAAATTTCCAAAATGAAAAAAATATATTTCTGGGACTTGGGGATTCGAAACACAGTTATTAATAATCTTAATTTCCTCGAAAATCGAAACGACGTCGGTCTTCTTTGGGAAAATTTTGCCGTTTCCGAACGGCTAAAGTTCCAGAGCTATCACCGGATTTACGCCAATAATTATTTTTTCCGGACTTATGGCGGTTCGGAAGTGGATCTGGTCGAAGAACGGGAAGGAAAATTATTTGGCTTTGAATTTAAATGGAGCGAGAAAAAACGGGAGAAAGCGCCCGCTCCGTGGGCAAAATACCCGAACAGCCGTTATCAGCTGATTACTCCTCAAAAAATATCCGGTTTTATACTTTGAAAGCTTGGGTAGCCTGGCTATTTTATGGTATAATTCGGTCAACCAAACCAGCGGGGCGGATGCCAGTCGCCGATTTTGGTATATTGGCGTAAATAAAACGCGGAAAGCATAAAAAACAAAACGTGATTAATCAAAAATCATCTTCAAAAATCTTTGGATTTTCAAAAACAAAACCGCTTGCCCGAAACGCTTTTCGCCATAGGCGGAAGAGATGGGTGGGGGTTTTAGTGATATGTCTTTTCGTGTTTCCTTGTACCTCTTGTTTTGCAAAATTTACGATGACACCAGAGCAGAAAATTACTTTTAGTCAGGCTCTACAACAGCAGAACGAAAACAGTGGTTTATCTCCCTATACATCTCAAAAATTAGATAAAATTATACAGAATTACGAAAATAGCTCTCAATTTTCTTCCTTCGATGCAGCTTTGAAGGCAGTAAATGATAATAGCGCGGCAGAAAGATTGGTTAATAGCGCCAATGTGGGAGCATACGCGGCAAGATCACAAGGTGAAAACTGGGCTGTTTCTACTTTTTTCGCTCCGATAATAGCCGCATTATATGTAATTGCAACGTTTCTAAAATATTTCGTGGGCTTTGCCGGCAATGTTCTCGACCTCACGCTGAATCCGGCTCTTTATAACTTCACGGGGAGTAAAATGATTACTGTCGGCTGGTCAGCCGTGCGGGACGTCTGCAATCTTTTTTTCCTTCTGGCCCTTCTTTTCATCGCTTTCTGCACCATTCTTCAAATCCCCAAATATCACGCCCGAAAAACGCTTCTGACGCTCATTATAATGGCTCTTCTTATCAACTTTTCAAAACCTATTGCCGTCTTCATTTTCGATGGCTCTCAACTCCTTATGAATTTCTTCTTAAGTAAAATGAGTGCGGGCGGAAATCAAAACCCTTCAATAATGTATAACAGGGCCACTCAGATCGCTGATATACTATATAACAACGTCCAAACATATGCTGGATCGGAAAGTAGCATTAATCTTGCTGTCCAATATCTCTTCGCGATTGTTTTCCTTTTTATGCTGATGGTAGCATATATCGTGATCGGCATATTTTTGTTAATAAGAATTGTCGCTATTATGCTACTTATAATCGTCTCTCCTTTTGCTTTCTTTGCTTCAATAATTCCGGATTTCAAAAAAATGTCCTCGAGCTGGTGGGACGCTCTTTTTAAATATTCCTACTTCGGTCCTGCCGCCGCTTTTTTCCTATACCTAGCAACCGGACTAGCCCAATATCTGCCCGAAATTACAAAACAGGCAGGAGTAGGTGCATCTCTTGACATATTAACTAAGAATTTCCTTCACTATTCTCTTGTAATTGTCTTCCTCTACGCCTCCATCATTATGGCCAATAAATTCAGCCTGCAGTTTTCGCAGGCGATTATAAATCGGGCAAATAAGATTATGAAGTACGGAACTGGACTTGCCGGCCTCCAATGGAGCGGGCGCAAACTATGGGAAGGTGCAAAATACACTGGAAGAGCCGCAGCAAGAGTGACTGATTATAAAGTTCTTGCTCCGCTCGGCGTAAGTCCTAGAGCCCTGTGGCGAGGCTGGAAAAAGGGCGCCGAAGAAGCGGAAAGGGAGGCTATGGAGCCGGCGGAAGTAGCGGCTCGAGACAGATGGAATAAACTGCTCGGCAGAAAAAAACCACCGGACTATCACAAAAACGTTCAGTTTGAATCCGATGTTGATAAGTATATGAAAGAACAAAGAACTATCTCCACTGAAGATAAAGCCTTAATCGGAGTTATTGAAAAACTCAAAGATGACAAATCCCCAGAGGCTCGAAAAAGAGTGGCCGCGGCGCTCCGCCTCATGTTTGAAAACAACGACCAAAATGAATTCATGAAACAGTATGCGCTGATAGATAAGGATTTTAAAGAGCTTGGTCTGAAATCAAACAACCCTGAAGATCTTCGAAAGGCACTAGAGTTTATTCTTGGAAGAGCTGGCATGGATAAAGATCAAACAGGCAGACAATTGCATCAACTCGGAACAATCGCTCTTGGAAAAGGAAACTTGGCAAATTTTGGAATGGCCAGCTTCAACGCAACAACAGGAAAATATGAAATAAATGACGGAAGAGATGAAAAACACCAACAACTTACGTTTTCAAGAGCAAGGGCGAGAAATATCGATGTTCAAGAAAAAATGAGGCGTATGCACTGGAATGCAATCCTTGAAGAAAACGCCGATGGAAGTAGCGGAGGTATCCATCAAACGGGTATGGCTCTTCTTTCTGATATGAAACAGGCAGAAATTTCCCAACTTAACAGGGCCCGTTCCGACTTCATTGAAAGGATGTATGGAAGCAGACAAAAGATACGAGATTTTGCTGCAGCAAATAAAGAATTATCAGATGAACAAAGAAAAAATCTTGATAGTTTCGTGAAAAGGATTGAGATCGAATTTAGAGGAACGACAGAAAAAAAAGGGGGGGGTGAAGGTAAACAAACTGCATACGACCGCGAGTATTATAATCTTTAGGCCCTAATTTCTTCGTTAGACCGCAAAAAATATTGGATATGTTCCAGCAAGACATAAGCAAAAAAATTGAAAACTTTTCTTCGCTTTCCGACACGGAATGCGCTTTGATTTTGCAAAACCATTTCGTTGAAGCTCTTGAGAATGAAGATTCCTATTTTGAATGGGAACTCGTATCGAAAATAATGGCGATCGGATATGAATTAAGGGAATTCCTCACAAATCTTCTTCAAAAAGCAACTGAAAGAAATATGCAGATAATCGCAAACGCCCCTATCAGCAATTGGATCAGAGAATACAACCTGAAATTTCCATTGGCGACCAGAAAACCGGATTCTTTTTTCGAATTTGCGACACATGACCCAAGAGTCAGAAATATGAACGACAAGGACAGAATTTCACTTATGCGCATTTTACGGATATATGATTATCTTCTCATTTCTCCGCCTTTCGATATGGAAGACAACGCTGTTTCAGCTATACTTAAATACCGTTTAAGTCCCGAAAAATCACTGGTGGAAATCAAAAAGGAAATCATGAGTTTGATATCTGATTATTCTAGCGATCAGATATCCGCTTCACGCGTTGGTTCGACAAGAAAAATCGACTTAAAATCTGCTTTGCAACAATTTCCTAAAATTGGCGAACAAACAATTTCGTCATCGCCCTTAAATATCAAGAGCTTTGATCGCCCCGTCCGCCCCTCGATCCGAAATTGGCTTTATGATTATACTTCCCATCTGGGACAGACCGGGCACAGCTCAATGGATCGGACCAGTTATCTTTTCCGAAGCGAAAATACACGGAGTCTTGACTCGCCGGAAAGGGAAAAATTGGGTATAATACTGAAGTCGTTTGACGAAAACACTCCGCTTCCGGTGGACGCAAGCCGGAATGAGGTTGTATTTGAGGATTTGGAGACAAGAAGTAAGAAACTAGAGGGGGAAAATAAGAGGCCTCCTGTTTCCTTGACGCAACAGATTGTTCAACAGCCGAAAATGCCGCGAGAGACGTTTATCAAACCATACCCAAAGCCCGGCGCCCAAGAACCGCGAGCTGAAAAACCCGCCGAAAACATCTCAAACGTCCGTTTCGCCGAAGGCCTGCCAAAGCCGAAAAGGCCCGTGTCTCAACCAAGTCTTCCTCCTCAACCCCAGACAAAAAGCGCTATCCCCCAAAAAATAAGTTTCGCCCGCCCGCGGAAGAACATTATCCAGCCAATCGGCCGCAGGCCGCGACCGGAGCCGAAAATAGAAGGAAACGTCGTTGATTTAAGCGATAAGAATTCGTAGATTCGCCTGCCTGCCGGCAGGCAGGCAATTAGTTGATTAGCCCGCCTGCTTTGAAATGCCTCTGTCCACGTTTGTTATTCCTCGATAAACTTATTAGCTTGTTATTTTGTAATCGCTTAGATAATAATCAAAGCATTTCGGGCAGGCATTTATTAGTAGATTAGCATCACACCTATGCACGCAAACGTTCCTCAATACGTAGACATCGAAGACAAAATTGCCTTTGGCCTCACCGCGAAACAGCTTCTTTGGATGGGAGCGATGATTGCCGTTCTCGTTGCCGCCTACAGCCTTTTTGACCGCCAGTTGTTTTTCATCGTCGCGGTTTTTATCATACTCATTTTTGGGACTCTTACCTTTTTCCGGCCGCAGGGCGTGCCGTTCTTGACTTTCCTCGGGTACGTTTTGCTGTTTTTCACGAAACCCAGAAATTATGTCTGGAAAAGAATTTTTGAGAAGCCAGGCACCGACATAAAAAAAGCTCGAGAGCTCCAGCGCAAAAAAATGGAAGTACCGCGATCCAAAAAGAAGCTGCCAACTCAAAGCCAGCTTCGGAAAATCGCGTGGATATTGGATACCAAAAAGTGACAAAGACCAATGACCAAAAAACAATGAACAACAATTATTGATCTTTGATCCTTAGTCATTGACCATTGAAACTATGGAATTTCTACATTCAAAAACTTTAACGAAAAACGAATCTCTCGGCAAGTCCACCCAGGAGTTTGTTGACATTGCGGAGATAAAAGATAATGTCGTAATCCTCAAAAACGGGACTCTTCGGGCAGTACTTATGGTGTCTTCAATCAACTTTGACCTGAAGTCCACCCAGGAGCAGGAAGCCATTATTGCCGCCTATCAGGGATTTTTGAATTCCCTCGATTTTCCGATCCAAATACTGGTGAGCACGAGGAAAATAGATATCGATCCCTACCTTGAAATGCTTGGCGAGAAAGAAAAAACGCAAGCCAACGAACTTCTGCGCTTTCAGATAAGCGAATATCGGGGCTTCATCAAAAATCTCGTGGGTACCGCCAACATCATGACGAAATCATTCTATCTCATCGTTCCTTTCTCTCTCACTGAAGCGAAAAAGGAAGGATTTTTCAGCCGGATTCAGATCGCTCTCAATCCCAAACAGGCCATGCTGGAACGGCAGATGGAATTTGAAAACTATAAAAATCAGCTTTGGCAGAGAGTTGACCACATTATGGCGGGACTGGCCAGAACCGGGATTAGAATGGAACCTCTCAAAACAGAAGAGTTGATAGAGCTTTTCTATAATGCCTATAACCCCAGGGTTTCCGAATCAGCGGAGAAAATCGAGACGGAAAAGCTGGAGCTAAGCAGGGTATAGTCTCTACGAACCACGCTAAAACCACTATGTTTAATCTATTCTCTAAAAAGAAATCGGAATCCCCACCCCCAGATATATCTTCCCCCGATGTCGATAAAGTCTTCCAGGAGGGTGTTGCCACCGTTACCGATCTCATCGCGCCTGCGGCTCTCAAAATGAACACCAATTTCATCCAGGTTGGCGAGACTTTCGCCAAGACAATTTTTGTGACCACCTATCCGCGATATCTTCAAACTGCCTGGTTTTCTCCGATCATCAATCTCGATGTTCCCATAGACATATCCATGTTTGTTCATCCTATGGAAACGGCCGAAGTGATGAAAAGTCTTCGCCGCTCAATCACTCAAGTGGAATCCCAAATACATCTCGAGGCTGAAGCGGGAAAAGTGCGCGATCCGATTCTCGAAACAGCTCTCCGGGATATTGAAGACCTGCGCGATAAACTTCAGCAAGGGACAGAAAGGTTCTTTAAGTACGGGCTTTACATAACCGTTTACGGGAACAGCAAGGAAGAAATGGAGAAGTCAACCCAATTTATTGAATCGCTTCTTGAATCAAGATTGGTTTACGTTAAAGAAGCCGTCTTCCGATCGGAACAGGGTCTTGTTTCCACTTTGCCTTTGGCCAATGACGAGCTTGGCGTTTCAAACAACATGAACAGCCAGCCGCTTTCAACGACTTTTCCTTTTGTTTCATCGGACCTTTCTTCGGGAAGGGGCGTGCTCTATGGAATCAACCGGCACAACAACAGCCTTATTCTCTTCGACCGCTTCGAGATGGAAAATGCCAATATGGTCATTTTCGCCAAATCCGGCGCCGGAAAAAGCTACGCCGTGAAGCTGGAAATTCTGCGCTCGCTGATGATGGGAACGGAAGTAATCATCATCGATCCGGAAAACGAATACCAATATTTATGCGAAGCCGTCGGCGGAAGCTTTATTAACATATCCCTCAGTTCTGATTACCGCCTCAATCCATTCGACCTCCCCAAAATTCCGGAAGACGAAGATCCGCAGGATGTTTTCCGGAACAATATCGCGAGTCTCATTGGTCTTCTTCGCATAATGCTCGGAAACATCACTCCCGAAGAAGACGCCATTTTGGACCGGGCCATCCACGAAACTTACGCCGTGAAAGACATTACTCCCGACGCCAATCTGCGCTCTCTTGCCCATGACCGGTTTCCGATTATGTCGGACCTCTACGAAGTTTTGCGAAGTATGGAGGGAGCCGAGGATTTGGCCACTCGTCTGGAAAAATATACCCAGGGAATTTTCGCCGGTTTCATAAACAACCCTTCCAACATAAGCCTTGAAAATCAGATGGTTGTCTTCAATATCCGGGATATGGAGGAGGAACTTCGCCCGGTTGCCATGTACGTCGTTTTGCACTTTATCTGGAATGAAATAAGGTCAAAACTCAAGAAGCGCCTGATCGTCGTTGATGAAGCCTGGGTAATGATGCAGCACGAGGATGCCGGCTCTTTTATGTTCGGAATTGCCAAGCGCTGCCGAAAATATTACGCGGGCCTGACCACAATTACCCAGGACATCACCGATTTTCTGGCTTCACGGTACGGAAAACCGATCGTCACCAACTCCTCAATTCAGCTGCTCCTCAAGCAGTCTCCGGCCGCAATAGACGTCGTTGGAGACACGTTTTATCTCACCGACCAGGAGAGATTTATGCTGCTGGAATCAAACGTCGGGGAAGGAATATTTTTCGCGGGAACAAAGCACGTCGCCATTCAGATCGTCGCGTCGTATTCCGAAGACCAGCTGGTTACCTCGAACCCGGCGGAGATTTTGGAGAGGAAAGAGGAAAGAAAGAATCAATAAATTTATGCCTTCGGAAAATTATTACAATAATCCAATTGCAGTCCCGCTACAAGCGAATGAAGTTTCGCCGAGTTTTAGGCAAAGAGCAAGCGATGCCGCTTCTCGCGTTCCCGGAAGAGCCATGTCCGCCTATAACCAAATGTTGCCTCAACATCAAAAAGAAATGCAAAGAAAACTCGGGAATCTTCAAAAAAGCGCGCCGAAACTCGCCAAAAATCTGGCCAAAGGAAAACCAAGCGCCCTTGTGGGCCTCGCCGGCAATATGCTCCGAAAAATCGACTGGTCGCAGGATTGGATGTTTATTCCCTTTCTG
Organism: Candidatus Moranbacteria bacterium CG_4_9_14_3_um_filter_44_28; assembly: GCA_002790655.1. Classification (GTDB taxonomy): domain Bacteria; phylum Patescibacteriota; class Minisyncoccia; order Moranbacterales; family UBA11712. The sequence continues at coordinate 9,255 of PFVO01000024.1, forward strand.
GCTTCATTCGCCCTTCTCAAAGATATTTTCGACATCGCCTTTGCCGCTGTTGGCACCGCAACGTCCTTGATACCGGTTCTTGGCCAAGCTACCGTCGCCGTGGGAATGATTGTCACTTTCGTTGGAGAAATATTGTTGCTGATACTGACCGTCACAGTTCTGGTTCTCACTGGCTCGTCGCTCAAAAACAGGGGAATGGCCAAATATTTCATCGGTCTATCGGTCGCTTTTATTTCCGAAGCTCTTCCCGGAATCGGGTGGCTGCCGCTAGCTTTCGTTGAAGTTTTTATCCTGTATGGCTTCGTTCTTTTTGACCGCGCGTTCGAGCAGCCGGCCGCGCAAGCCAGTCAAAGCCAAGCCCCAAGCGCGCCTGCCTACGCCGCGGCTGACAGTTATTACAGAGACGAAAAAGCGGCCGCCTGAATAACTTCACTAACGATTGACAATAATGATTGAAATTTTGGAAAAAAAATCAGCCCTCGTGCAAAAACATAACCGCGAACTTTTGATCGGCTTTTGCGCCTTGCTGGCAATCGCGATTCGTCTTCTTTTTCCGGCCAAGATGAACGGGGAAATTTTTCTGATAAACCTCTTTTTGTTTCTCCTTTTCCCCTGGCTTGTTATCCGATATCTTCTCAAAGAAAACGCAAAAAATTTCGGGATCTCTCGGGGAAATCACAAAAGGGGACTTGTTTTCTCCGCAATCTTCATCGTCGCCTTTTGTCTGATAAATTATTTTATCGTTCATAAATTCAACCTAAGAAACCACCTGCAAATTTCTCCGGATATAGTCAGGAGTTTTTGGGTTTTTCTCTGGTTTCAGCTCGCTATATCGCTTCCGGCCCATTTTTCCTGGGAATTTTTCTTCCGGGGATTTCTCCAACTGGGACTGGAAAAGAAAATCGGGAAATACGCGATAATTCTTCAGGCGCTGGCTCAAACCGCGCTTTACGCAAGAAGTTCCTGGGTAATCATTGCTCTGATCGGCCTTTCGTCTCTTGCGGCCGGCGTGATTGCCGGGCAAAGCCGCTCGATTTTTTATTCATTTTTATCCATGTGGCTTATTTCTGTCAGTCTCGATATAATGATCATAAGATATATTCATCAGGCGATATAAAAACATATGAAAATAAATAAAAAGACAATATCCATCGCTTCCATTACGGCTCTTGTCTTGAACCTTTTTCTTCCCGCTTTCGCTTGGGCCTATACTTTCTCGATTCCCAGTTTGCTTTACGGCGGAAGCGTCAATATTGACGTCAACAAAATCATACAAGAAGCAAATCTCACCTCCATATCCTCCATCACCGGAATGGCCTCCCAGTCTTCTGAACAGCGCTACGGAATCAATGAAGATATCTGGCGCACCGCCAAACGCAAAGTGCCCGGTCCCCGCGTCGAAATATTTTTTGACAACACCAATCCAAAACCGGGCGAGAAAGTTACCGCTCACGTCCTGCCCGAATTTTTCAAAAATGATCCGCAAAACCTCTATTACACCTGGTATTTGATTCACACGAAAGACGGAACCATACAATCGGCCACCAACAGCATCCGTGACGGGAAAATCGAAGCTTCCCGCAATATGGCCCGGGGTGATTACGATCCGGATCTCGACGGAGAAAACTACGCTGATTTAGATGAAGATCCCGACAAAGACGGCTGGCCATCGGTCGACGCCAATAGTTATGATGAAGACAAAACAGTTGCTCCTATGGGAGGCGCCGACGGCGTGGGAGGCCTTCCCGAAGAAACCGTTGAGGCCTATAGCTCCGCCTCCGAATGGTGCGACTCGCTGGGAGATCATTCCTGGAGCGACTGCTCCCTGTACGACGGATCTGACTACAGGCCGTTAGTCTCCTATTATACACCTCAAACAAGCCAAAACAACCATTATTGCAACCTCTGCAAGGACTATTTCACCGGAGACGGCGCGACGTCATATTCAAGCGCTCAATCCGCACGAAATACCTGCTGCTACAACGCCACGCCGGAGTCATCCCTTCAGTGCTCTTCAACCGATCCCGACACCGGCGAGACGACTTATTATAAATGCGCTTACGACAGCAATCTCAATTACTGCGGCGTCACTTACAATAGCCTCTTCGACAGCTGTTACAACGCGTTTCGAGAAGCAAACAAAAGCAACCTGACAACTTGTCTTGATGGCCAATACAGTTCCTGCAAGACGGATTGGGCTACCGTCCATGAAGACGCCGATGGCGACGGGTTTTCTGATTATAGCGAGGAAGATACTACCCGGGTGTCCCGCTGTTACAAGCACAATGCCGGTACAAACTACAATGCCGGCATATTTCGGGAAAACGAATTGTCGGACAGCACCACTAGCGAATCATCTGGTTTAGATTTCTCCGTTTCTTGCAAACATAAATGGTTAAATGCGTCCGGATATAAATCCGGTTCAGGAAAGTTTCCGACAGGAGAGGAAAAATACTGGAAAACCGATCCGAATGATCCGGATACAGATGGCGACGGTTTCGTTGACGAGGCAGACGTGATCGGGCTGGGCCAGCAGGACTTCACCTGGACCTACCAAGAGGGAGACCGGGTGGGAGTCGCCGTTGAAGGAACGTCTATGCTCCCAACGGATGAGAGGACCGCCTATTATAAAATTATGTGGGGCCATCTTGATGTCTGTGACGGAACAAAAACCGGCTTGATGGCCAACGATGACTGCGACGATTCCGGCGATTATGGTTTTGGATTTCTGGCTACGAAATCACCGCACGAAAAGGGGGAGGAAAAAATAAAAGTCTCGCTTGTTTTTTCCCCGGACAACCCTGTTGCCGACCCGAGCAGCGAAAACAGCGACAATATAGCCGACGACGGAACAATCCTGGACGCCGACCAGATTACCGTTCTTTCTTCAATCGACAACGCCGATTCTAATCCAAACGATCTTTATTATACGTGGCAAATTTTAAAAGGAAGCCTCGAAGAAGATGACTGGGAGGAAATAACCGATTTGGAGGATAACTTCAGCATAAACACTCCTTCCTCGGGAATAGGCTTAACTCAATTCAGCTTCGTGCCTAAAAAAGACGCGCTAAGCGGAGATGAAGACATAATATATTTCAAGGTTTCCCTGACGGTCAGCCAGGCTTCCGAAACAACTTCCGGACGCGGAAGGTCCGGTGTCGTTGTGCCGGTCAATAAAAACGGAGTAAGAATCTCCCTTCACAAGGTTGACGTAAAAAACGGCCAGGCCACTCTTGGCGACGAAGTCTGCAACGAGGGACTTTATGTCTCCCTGTGTCCGGCTGTCCGAGGTCAGATGCTCGCCGCAAAAATTTCCGGAGGAAAATACAAAGCAAGCAATGCGGAATTTGCCTGGAAGGTAAACGGCAATTCTCTCTATCCGCCGCCCGACGCTTCCTCTCTTTTCGACGGCTGGAGCAGCAATGTCTCCTTTTTCCCAGTTACCAAACAGGAACAGGAAATCGAGGAAATCAGCGTGACGGCCACTCCCCAGGACAAGCTTCAGGCCGTTATCGGATCCCGGCTGATAACCGTCGCGTATCCGGCCGTGTTTATAAAATCATCCGACACAAGCATTGCCTGGCCCTTGACTTACACGACGCCAGATCCAAACCAGAAACAATCTTATCTCACCGTTGAAAGCTCCCGTATGTTCAACGCGCTGACTGCCTCTTCTGCCCCGTTTTATCTCGACTTTGTGCCTTATTATCTTCTCGGCAGCGATCCCAACACGCAAATCGACTGGCTGGTGAACGGCACCAGTATTCACGATATTGATTTTTACGAAAATAATCCGGGTCTTGGCTTGGTCGAGCTGGAAAACAACGACCGGGGCATAAAAATCCCGACCAGCGAAAGCGAAGGGGTGTATTATGATATTGCGGCGGAGATAAAGAAATACTGGAGCGACGAAGAGAGAGGAATTGCCTACACCGCCTGGGGGGTAGCGCCTCAAACTCTTGACGGAAAAGGCTCCGTTACTATTGCCACCACCGCTTTTTCGCCGTATGCCGGCGAGGAAATCGGTTTGAAAAATCCGAGGCAGATTCTGGCTGCCATTGGAACGAATCTGCCTCATTATTTTATGTACCTCTTGCGACTTACCCTCACTATGATGATTATGTTTTTCGCGAGCGCAGTTCTCTATGGATTAACTCGACGCTTACCCATTGGTTATGAAGAAAAATAAAAAGAAAATGTTTCTGGCAGCCGTTGTGCTTACATCCATCCTTGTCTTCAGCTGGTCGCCTGCTTTCGCGCAATACAAAAACCAAGAGAAAATTCCCGGCCCCGGCGGCGAGCAGACCTCTGACTTTCCGACTTACTTGAAACAAATAATAAATTTCGGCTTCGCCACCATTGGAATTCTGGCTCTTTGGATGATCGTCATTGGAGCCTATCAGTACTTGATGGCCGCCGGAAACATCGGAAAAGTGGATTCGGCCAAAGAAACAATCGGCTCCGCGCTTCTCGGATTGATTCTGGGTCTTTGCGCCTGGATAATCCTTTATAAAATCAACCCGGATCTGGTGAAGATGGACTTGTCGCGGATACAGGGGTTGGGAGGAGAAGTTGGCGCAGGCATATTGCCCGGCTCCCTGCCTCGTTCAATCGCGGGGAAAGTAATCGCAAGCGAAGATGAGATGAGAAAATTATACGATCCGCTCATTGAAAAATACGCGAAGCAAGAGGGAGTTGACCCAAACGCCATCCGCGCATTGATTGCTCATGAAAGCAAGTGGAATCGCGAAGCAATCAGTCCTACGAACGATTACGGCTTAATGCAAATAAACCAATCTTCTCACTCGTCCTTTTTTTCTAACGGAAACTGGAAAGATCCTGAATATAATATTAGCTATGGAACAAAGTATTTTGCCCAGCGCCTCAATTGGGCAAAAAGTCAGACTAGCGATCCAAATGAACAGTACTATCTTGCTTTCGCGGCCTACAATCGTCCGGCTAACCCGAATCTGGGATATGCTTCGCTTGTCAATTGGCAATTCCAAAGGTTTTCCAATCAAAAAACAGGCTGAAATAATATTATTTATGACCAAAAAGATATTCGCTATTTCCACGCTTATTTTAGTGCTCGTTGTTGGAGCTATTTTTGTTTATAATTTCGCTTTCAAAAAATCTTCGTCCCAGAAAACAGCCGAAAGTACCGGAAACGGGCAAAAAACAAGCGTGGAAGGAAAAACATCGACGCCCGAAAAAGAAAAAACGGATTCTTCAAAAGAAACTCCGATCGTTTCAGTCACGGATGAGTCTGTTTTCGGTGCGACACTCTCGCCCGATGGGGAATATATCTACTTGTTTCTTGGAAGCAACGGTCAGCTTAATCAAATTGACCTCGACGGCAAACTGGAAAAGGTTCTCTCCACTGAAAAATTCCAAAACTTGAAAAAAATTATCTGGAATAAATCAAAAGACCGGGTGATTATCGAAACAAAAGACGCTTCCGGAAAATTTTCCAAGCTCCTCTATTATGATTTGACAAACAAATCCGTGATCACCCTAAAAAACAACATTGACTCGGTCGCCTGGTCGAACTTGGGAGACAAAATAATTTATAAATACTACGATTCGAAAACGAAGAAGCGCACCGTCAGCCTTTCCGACCCCAACGGGAAAAACTGGCGCGATCTCGCAAACTTTGATTACTACAACACTGAAATAAGCCCCCTGCCCGTGTCGTCTGACATTTCCTACTGGCCAAGTCCCAACGCCTTCACGGCTACGTCGGTCAATTTGGTCTCCTTTTCGGGAAAAGATAAAAAAGAAATTCTAAAGGACCGCTTCGGCGTAAATATTCTCTGGTCTCCGAACGGCCAATGGGGAGTAGTAAGTTATACCGACCAAAAAGGCGGCCACAAAACCGATTTGGCTCTTATGAGCCCTCGAGACGGTCAATCTCAATCATTGGGTTTCCCGTCCTTTGCCTCAAAATGCGTCTGGTCAGCTGATTCAAAATTTATCTTTTGCGCCATGCCGGGAAACATTCCCGAATCAGCCGTTCTCCCCAATGACTGGCAGGAAGAAAAAATCGAAACCAGCGACACTTTTTGGAAAATCGAAGCAGTCAGCGGGAAAAAAACGCGCCTGATTGACGCAGAGAAAATCTCCGGCTCATTCGATGTTCTCAATCCGTTCTTGTCTAAAGATGAAAAAACCTTGTTCTTTGTGAACAAGGCCGACGGGAAACTTTACAAACTGACGCTTTAGCGTCATCCCGAGCGACGCAAAGCAGAGCCGAGGGATCCCGCCAGATAAAAATTCACCGCAATTATCACCCAAAACATTGTGGATAAGTCGTTCCTCCAATACGTCGTATCAACGAGCCCGTGAATGAGAAAATAGAGCATAATGACGAGACATAAAGTTCCATACAAGCGGTTATTTTCAATCGCTTTTTTGTTATCGCGGAAAAATTGGGCTAGCAACAAAATAAATCCGGCGAAACCAACGATTCCCGCCTCGAGCCAGAAGGCTAAAAACAAATTATGCGGTTGAGGAACCGCCCATTCGGGATAGGGCGGGAAATATTTCTGGTATTCAAGATATTTGTTCTGGAAATTTCCCGGTCCGATTCCAAAAACAGGATTTTTTTGAATCATCAGCCCGGCTGATTTCCAAATAATTTCCCGAGAGGCTAAAGAGGAGCGATTACCAAGGTTTTTTATGTTTTCGAATTTTCCAAAATCCGCGATACCAGCCAAGATTATAAGAATTATAATCATTATAAAAAGATATTTTTTTAACCATATTTCCCTATATTTAAGCCATAATATGGCAATAAGCGTCAGGCCAATCGCCAGCCAAGCCCCGTAGGATTTTGTTAGAAAAAGATTAAGTGAAATTAAGATTATCCCAACAGTCGTTAATAATAATTTCCAGCTGCTCTTCAAGGTTCGACCTTTTCCTTCCCCGACTTCTCGTCGGGGAATTCCCCAAGGTCGAACCTTGTACAGTCCGATCAAAAAAATTGGCGCGAGAAACATCGCCAGTTGATTGGGAGAGTCATAAAATATCGTGAGTCTTCCGTCATAAGTCAAAAGGCCGGAAATCCAATAGTAAATCCCTTCGATTGATACAAAAACACCGGAACAAAAAAGCGCCGCAAGCGACCAATCAAGAAGTTTTTTGTCCCTTTTGAGATTATCGTAAAAAATCAGAGCAAATATTATTGGTAAAACAAACCAGCCTTTGAGGATGCCCAGGCCGACGTAATAATTTTTATTCACCAAAAGCGAGGAAGCTATCCCGATTAAAATTAAAATTATCGGCAACCAATACTTTCTCCAACTTCCCCAATTAACCCAATCGCCTCTATTTCCCAACTTTTTAAAAAACCAAATAATCACCAAAGCCAAAATTAAAATTTCAACTAAATTCAAAGAAATCCAGCCATATTTAAATTTGATAAAATAAAAGGGCAGAAAGAACAAAATTATCAGAATTAAAAATTGTTGAAATCGCTTTAAAACAAGCATATAGTTTTTTCGCAAGTTTTTAATTTTTCGCTGCCCGCCCGCATGACTAGCGTCAGCGTGTCGGGCGGGTAGCTTTTCGTTTTTAGATTTTAGATTTTAGCTTAACCTTTTCATTCTTTCGAGTATATAATCCCAAGGCCAGTAAGATTAAAAAAATCACCATCACCTGCGGTGACCAGATTGGAGTATCGAAAATCCCATGAACAAAGAAATAAACAAATCCGGAAGCTGTGCCCAAGCCCAAAAAATCTCCCGCGGCAACACCCTGCCAGATACCGACTGCCAGCAGAGCCAAAAAAACAATCCCGTTCAAAATTCCTGTCTCTGCCGCAATGTCCAGAAACAAATTATGGGCGTAAATTGACGATCGTTCGCCAGCTGTCGGGTCAACGCGTGCAGAATAATTCCCCAAGCCAACCCCGAAAAGAGGATAGTCCTGAATCATATCAGCGGCCTGACGCCAATTCTGGAGTCTTTCAATGTTGGAACCTTCTTTGAAATTAAAAGCGGAAACCAGCCTCTGAAAAATTGCCTGCTGATATATGATCAAAACAGCGGCCAGCACAACCGCGCCGGCAATTACAACCTTCCCCAAAACATTTTTTCTTTTCAAAAGAAGCACTAAAAAGAACAATGTCCCAGAAGCAGCGCCGAGATACGCCCCTCGGGAAAATGAAAAGCCAATCGCCAAGACCATAAGCAGGCTTCCAGCTAGATACATTATCTTCAAAAAATTATTCCTTTCGCGCAACAACAAACCGAGCCCCGTAAAAAAACACAGGCTGACAAAAAAAGAAAAAATATGCGGATCGGCGAATACGCCAAAGGCCCGCATCCAGGTCTCACCGGAAACATTCACCAGCCAGCTGGGATTGGTCGCCACGAGTTTTCCAAAGGAACTCCCCAGGAAAAAAACGGCCAATTTTTTCCAGATTTTTAAGGTTGCCTCGAGTCCCAAAACAAACGGCAAGGCAAACTGAACGAGTCCTGTAACCGCCGCTAAAACTCCGCTTGCCCAAATTATCCTGGCCGTTTTTGCCCGGAATTTTTCATTCCGCGCCAAATCGGTGGCGACAAAATAAACCGGCACGATCGAAAACAAATATAAAATTTTTCTTACTCCTTTTGTCCAATCAAGCCCTCCCCAAAGAGAAACGAGCGACAAAAACAGGAAAGAAAGAAGGAGCCAGGTTTGGGCCTGATTGGCAACCCGGACTTTTTTTTGGGCCAAACTCCGAACAAGCCACAGAAAAAAAACAGCCGGAACGAGAACCCGGGTTATGACGAGATCAATATTATCACCTATATTAAGCGCGAATTGAAAGGGGAGGATAAAAACCAATCCCAAAAAAAGATATTCTATCATCACTTACTAAAATACACATTCTTCATATAAAAGGGAAATCGGAGTAGCTTTGCCGCTCTCGCCTGCCAGGGACCAAAATTCTTTTGGAGATAATAGTCCTGCGAAGCGTAGTAGTATTTTTTCTTGAGCCGATTGTCTGAAAAACTCTGTCCGCCCTTGTGAAATATCCTGGATTTCGGATTCACAATGACGCGATAACCCTTTCTCTTCGCCTGAAGACACAAATCAACGTCTTCGAAGTACATAAAAAATTTCTCGTCAAACCCGCCGAGTTTTTCGAAAAGATTCCTTCTAATCATCATTGCCCCGCCGCTTATCCAGTCAACTTCCAAAGGCTTTGCAAAATTATTCGCGCCGCGGAATATTTTTGATTTCACCAAAGAGAATGGGTTTTTTTGAAATCCGCAGTGTTCTTCTTCAGCGTTCCCGCTCTCCTCGACAAGAAGAGGACCAACGACCCCGATTTTTTCATCCAGGCTAAAAATATCAATCATCTGCGCAATCGAACCTGGCAAAATTCTGGTGTCCGGATTGAGAAAAAGAATGAATTCCCCCCGGGCTCTTTTTACCCCCAAATTATGCGCCCGTCCAAATCCCAGATTCTCCTTTGCTTCAATCACTTCAGCGTTCGGAGAGAAGCCCAAATCGCCGCCAATGCCTTCGGGTTCGTTATTCACGACAATTATTTGCGGCTTCAGGTTTTCCGGCACGTTTTTCCGAATTGAATTGAGGCAGCTCAAAAGATCCTTCCGGCTGTTGTAATTTACAATTTGAATAGTAAGAAGCATATTAATTTTCTCTATGCCATCGGCTCATATTCCCGCATTTCCGGACCTTTTCTGCTGATGAGGCTCAAAATTTCCTCCGCGCTTATCGCCCGAAAAATCCAAAGGAGAACAAAATAAATTGCCGCGCCCGCAAGCGCTCGCACTAAAAAATTAAGATTTGCGAAAACGTACAAAAAGCCGCCCATCGCGAGCCCCGAGAACAAAATGGCAAACAGCTTTTCAAAAGAAGGAACGTATTTGAGCAGTCTCCAGCAGGCAACGCCCGACAAAAGAACGACCAGAAATTCAGTAAGGCTCGACGTCACCGCCGCCCCGTTATAAGAAAACCTTGGAATAAGAACGAGGTTGAGGGAAATATTGAACACGGCGCAAAAGGACAAAATAGCGATCAGTTTTCTTTGCTGGTTTCCGGCGATTATCACGTTGATGAAAAAATTTCCAAAAAACAAAAAGGCCATCGCGAAAGCAAGAATCCGGAGAACCAGCACTGATTCCTCAAATCCCGCCCCGCCGATAAGACCAACGATATTTTTGGCAAGAAAAATCGTCCCCACAACCAGCGGCGCGGCGAGAATCAAAAAAACCTTGAAAGTTTTGTTGGCCACTTTTTCAAATTTTTGGCGTTCCTCGAATATATAGCGGGACATTATCGGCATAACGAGTCCCACAAACATCGCCGGAAAAAAAGCCACATTCTCAACGACCTTGTAAGCCGCGTTATAAATCCCCACGTCGGCGTTTGTCTTCAAAATGGAGAGCAGAATAGTATCAAGTTTGAAATAAGCAAAAACAACAATCGCCGAAATCCCAACCGGGTAAGATTCTTTCAAAAACTTTTTCCAGGCCAGCCAGTCGAAGCGAAGACTAAAGACAATATATTTTCGCGACCAAAGATAAACGACAGCAAAACTGACCAGCATATTGAAAAACAGGGAGCTCACGATAGCCAGAAATCCAAAATTGCTTTTCACTGCCAGAACCACTGTCGCAAGCTGAACGACTTTCCCGACAAATTCTCCGATAGCCACCTTGTCCATCGCCAGCCTCTTTTGGAAAAGACCGATGAGTACCGAGTAGCTCGAGGCGAAAAGATAGGCCAGCGCGGCGACGATTATACCCGCCTTGACCCCGCCAGAATAGGGGAAAAAATAAATCAAAACCGGCGACAGCGCCAGGATCAAGAGAGAGGCCGTAATCCGGATAGCCAAAACATTCCCGAGAATGTTTTTTTCGTCGCTTTCCGGCCGCGAAATTTCTCTGGTCGAGATGGCATAAAGCCCCAAATCGGCAATGGCTGAAAAGAGAGCAAAAAAAGCAAGCACGGTTGAATAATCACCAAAACCTTCTTTCCCTAAATAACGGGTGATAAAACCAATACTCACCAAGGCCAAAACCGTGCCCAGAATCTTGGCAGCAGAAGTGAAAACGACGTTATAGGCAATGCGACGGGGAAGAGACACTTGGATAAATTTCAAATTCTAAATTTCAAATTTCAAAATATTTTGACATTCTACCATTTGATCACTCATTTGAAATTTGAAATTTGTCATTTGAAATTCTGGCAAAAATTGCTCTCCCCGTAAAAGATTATAGCTCCTTACTCTCTTCAATGCTCCCAATTGGTTTTATAACTACCTTCCTCTCTTCTCCTTCCCCCACGCTTTCTGTTTTCACCTGCTCGTTTTCGGCCAGCTCCAAATGGACAATCCGCCGTTCGTAAGCACTCATCGGACGAAGAATAACCGGCCGCCGGTCGGCGATGGCTTGGCGGGCAAGACTTCTTGCCAGCTCCGCAAGCGATCCCAGTTTCTCGCGACGGTAATCATTCACATCAACCGAAAATCTCAATTTTTCTTCTGAAATTCTTCTCGCCATCGCCCGCAAAATGTGCTGGAGAGATTGCAGATTAGTTCCATACTGACCAATAAGAAGATCCGACTCATTCGTCCCGATATTGAAAACTATGTTTTCTCCGTCTGGCCCCGCTTCTTCCCTCGTTCCCAAAGTGAAATCAGAAAAAGTCATCTTTTCAAGAGTTTCGCTGATCAGTTTTTTGAGCATTTCTACGTTTTCTGGTTTCATAATTATATTATTCCAAAAAGTTATTAGCTAGCGGCACTCTTCTCTTCCGGTTTTTTCATAATTAGGTACTGCTGGCCAATGGCAAACAAAGTATTCACAATCCAATAAACCGCCAGTCCCGCCGGAAATTTGAGCCCGATGAAAAGAGTAAGCAGCGGACCGATGAAAAGCATCTGTTTGTTCATAACGGCCGCGAAATCATCTTTTTTGGAGACAACGGGCGTCTTGGTCATCATCATTTTTGTCTGGACAAATTGCCCGGCGGCCGCAATTACCGCCAAAATTACGTTCGGCTTTGAAAGATTAAGGAAGCCAAAAAAATTCACATTAATTTGACTGGGACAGGAAACAAAGCCGTAAAGATCCTTGCAACCGGAATCAAAATTCAGCCCGGCAATAAAAGCCCGGTAAAGGGCGATAAAGAAAATTATCTGGATGACAAGGGGAAGACAACCTGAAGCCGGATTCACTTTTTTTTCTTTATAGAATTCCATCAGCGCCCGGCCCTGTTTTTCCTTGTCGCCCTTGTACTTATCCTGGATTCTTTTTATCTCCGGCTGAAGCTCCTGAAGTCTTTTTTGCGATTCAATTTGTTTTTGGGCCACCGGATACAAAAGAAAACGGATGAAAAGAGTCAGAAAAATAATCGCTACCCCCAAGTCGTGGCCGGGGATGACGTTATAGAGAAAAATCAAAGCGTTATAAATCGGCTGATATACGAAAGCGTGAAAAATCTGGCTCATTTCAATAACTTTGCTTTCCCAAGCAGATCCTTGAGCCTTTCCTGAATCAAAGCGTAACTCATCTGCTCGTATGGAAATTTCGAATTAATCAAAAATATAATCTGCCAGCCGGGCTGAATATTTCCAATCATTTCCCGCGTCGCTTCGCGCATCCATCTCTTCACCCTGTTTCTTTTGGAAGATTTTTTGGAAAACTTCACTCCCACCGAAAACCCAATTTTCAATTCCTTGATTCCCGAATCTTTATATTTCAGCAATAAAACGTCATTTGAAACTGTCTTTCCCCGGCGAAAAATGTCATTAAAAACTTTTTTGTTTTTTAAACGATATTCGACTGACAACATTTTTAAACGCTTAATTTCCTCCGCTTCTTTTTCCTTCTCCTCGCCAAAACCGCCCGGCCATTTTTGGCGCGCATTCTTTTCCGAAAACCATGTCTTCTGGCTCTCCTTCGTTTTTTGGGCTGATAAGTTCTTTTCATCGACATCGGGCTAAAAAATTACTCCTAAAGCATACCAGCAAAAATCGTTTCGGGCAAGCCTTGATTTTCCATTCATTCCCCGTTACCATATCAACAGGTTATCAACATAATTATCAACAGAAGTAAAAACAGCCAATTTTCTCCCGTGCTATAATAAAATTCGAAAGTAAAAAGTATTATGAAAAAAATGTCTCATGAAGAAATCTGGCAAGCCGTTTTAGGGGAAGTGGAACTGGCTATCTCCCCAGCCAGTTTTGTTACCTGGTTCCGGGACACATTTATCATCGACTTTGAAAACGAGCAGGTTGTCGTGAGCGTTCCCAACGGTTTTGCCAAAGAGTGGCTTGAGAACAAATATAACCGCTTCATCCTCCAGGCCATCAAAAAATTCCGCGAAAATGTCCGGGCAATTCGCTGCGTTGTTTCAGTGGCCGGCCAAAAACAGCCGCGGCTTACAAAAAAAGATGTTGACTCGGTTCTTACGGGAAAGGAAAGTTTGATTGACCTTCGCGGAACAGAAACGCCCGCCCAACAGGCCGACGGCGGCCACATTGGCCTCCTTTCCCGCTATACCTTCGAAAATTTCATTGTCGGGCCGAACAACGAGCTGGCTCATGCAGCCTGTCTCGCTATTTCGAAAAATCCCGGCCGGGTGTATAATCCGCTCTTTATCTACGGGGGAGTGGGACTTGGAAAAACTCATCTTTTGCAATCTGTTGGAAACGCGCTTTTTGCCCAGAATCCAAAAACGCAGATAATTTATTCCACTTCCGAATTCTTCACCAACCGCTACATTGACATGGTGAAAAACCAGCAGGCCCGCGAATTCAAAAAATCCTATCTCGATGCCGACCTTCTCATTATCGATGATATTCAGTTTATCGCCGGAAAAGAAAAAACCCAGGACGAATTTTTTCACATATTCAATACCCTCTATCAGCTTGGAAAGCAAATCGTTCTTTCCAGCGACCGCCCGCCCAAAGCCATCGCTCCCATTGAAGACCGGCTGCGCTCGCGCTTTGAAGGGGGGATGATTGCCGATGTCTCGCGGCCGGATCTCGAAACCAGAATTGCCATTCTCCAGCACAAGGCGGCCCAGCAGGATTTTGAAATAGAAAATGAGGTTTTGCAGTATATCGCCTCAAACATTCAGCATAACATCCGCGAACTGGAGGGCGCCTTGAGCCGGGTAATTGTAACCTGCGAGTTAAAGCAAGCCGAGCCAAATTTGGGAAACGTAAAAAAAATCTTGGCTGACATCATCCACTCCGGGCGCAAAAAAGGAATTGGGTTCAAGCAAATTCTTCAGGCTGTGGCTGATTTTCATGATGTTAATTTGCAGGACCTCGCTAACCGCTCCCGCCGCAAAGACATTGTCCGGCCCCGTCAAATCGCCATGTATCTTATGCGCGAAGAATTGCAGGCCTCTTTTCCGGGAATCGGAGAGCAATTGGGGGGACGGGATCACTCCACCGCAATGCATGCCTACAAAAAAATTAACAAAGAAATCGAGCAGGACGAAAACCTAGAGCAGAATATTAATAGTATAAAAAGCAGGATTTATGCCCAAAATGACTGATAAGCTGTGAATAAGTCAAATATATATTCCAATAACCAGCAATTAATAATGAGGATAAACGCTGTATAAAAACAGGAAAAATTGGGGAAAATAAACCCCAATCAAACAATAACCAGTTTATCCCCAGCCATCCCCAATTTATTCAACAACCAAATCGTCCAAAATAAGGCTTATTTACAGCAAAAAATAACTCTTTGCCCATATCTATCACGCTAATATAAAATAACTAATTAATAATATTAACTTAATAACATTAATAATTATGAAAATTCAATCACTGGCTGAAAATTTTAAGAAGGGAATTTTAATTGCCGAAAAGATAATTGGAAAAAATCTGACTTTGCCGATTCTTTCCAATATCCTCATTGAGGCAGAAAAAGGACGCCTTAAAGTAACAGCGACAAACCTGGAAATTGGAGTAGTTTGTCTCTTACGGGCGAAAATTGAAAAAGAAGGAAAAATTGCCGTTCCAGGAAGGGTGATTGGCGGATATCTGAACAATATTCCCGATCAAGCGAAATTGAACATCGAAATAAAAAATCAAGCCCTCCATATGACTAGTGAGGGAGGAAAAGCAGTGATAAAAGGGGTTGATGCCAAGGATTTCCCCATAATTCCCAAGCCACAGTCAGCTCACCTTTTGGAGGTCAGAAGCCAGAAATTTCAGGAAAGCGCCCTTAAGGTTTTGGCCTGCGCCGCGCTTTCTGAAACAAGACAAGAGCTCACTGGAGTATTTTTTAGTTTTGAAAAAGACAAGCTGACTTTGGCGGCGACCGACAGTTTTCGCCTGGCGGAAGCCATAATCAACTTTTCAAAAGATGATTTGGGCGGCGATTATCAAAAGTTTATCGCTAAAAATCCGTCGGTCATTATTCCGGCGAGAACTTTACAGGAAGTGGCCCGGAGCATCACCCCTGAAAGCGAAAAAGTGAAGATTTTTATCGGCGAAAGCCAGATCTTTTTTGAAGTGAATGATATTATGTTTGTTTCGAGGCTTATCGACGGAAAATATCCGGAGTACAAACAGGTGATTCCCAAGGAATTCTCTTCAAGTATTTTTGTGGGGCGCGAGGATCTTTTAAGGGCTACGCGGGTGGCCAGCATTTTTTCCGACACAAAAAGCCGGGAGGTGAAACTGAAGACCAAGGGCGGGGAAGGGAAAATAAAAATGGAATCGCAGTCGGTGGAAACGGGAGAAAACATCACCGAAGTAAAGGCCCAAGTTAGTCTCAAGGGGGAAAGTGTAATTGCCTTCAACAACCGCTATCTTATTGACGCCCTCAACACTCTCACGAGCGAAAATGTTTATGTCGGCTTCAACGACTCTTTTGGTCCGGTGATATTGCGCGAAGTCGCCGACAAAAACAAACTCAATGAGAACTATCTTCACATCGTAATGCCGATAAGAAGTTAAAATAATTTTTCTATTGAATATCAAAGATGTAAAAACGGCAATTAAGGTTGGTGATTTCAGGTTAAGACAAAATCGCAGAAACAAAGTAGATATTAAATTTTTGGCGGGCAGAAAATAATTATTTCGTGAGATTCTTTTACGTGGTTACCATTGCCGTTTCTTCTGTTTAATCCTATCCTTGTTTCTCCCTGGCCCATGGTGTATTGCCAGCTGGGGAAGAGCTACTGAAATTCTCTGTAGTATTCTCTTATCGTCGGGCAGTTATTATACGAAAGAAGAACCCCCCTTTGGTGACTTTTAACTCCTTGCGCTTATTAATTTGATTGAACGATTTAATTGAAAAATCAAAATTGCTTGTATCCCTTTAGGAGTTAAAAATAAATCATTTCTTATTCTCTGAATAAATCCTAATTCTTCCGCATAGTTTGCAAAATGATAGGTGCCCGTTAATTGTGCCTGCGGTTGTTTCCATGTTTTATGCTTTCCTAATGACCTTACAAAAAAATCTTGAAATGTTTTATAATTAACTGGATACCCTGCTTTTGACAAAATAAAAATTGTATCTACGACTGACATTATACTAAATGTTATCTGAGAATAGAATGGATTTTCTTTTACAAATTCAGACAACATTTCAAATTGAGTTTCACTAAATCTATCTTCTACTGTTTTACTTTCCGCAGCAATAATTCTTTTCCCGAATTCAGTAAGAGTATAAATTTTTTTATTTTTCTCTACTAAATTTAATAAACCAGCAACAGCCAAACGATTGAAAATAGTATTGTGTGCCATTTTTTCAATCCCGCATATTTCCTCAAAAGAATATCTTTTGTTTAATAAACTTAGTGTTGATTTCAATAAATATAATCTTGTAACGCCACGAGCACTTGGTTCAATATTCAAAAATACAGATAACTCTTTAAAGTTTTGGTAGTGTTGATTTAATACATCTTCTAAATTAAACTCAATGAGTTTTATTTTTTCCGTTTCACATTGTTTGTAATTATCTTTATTTGCTCGTGTTACTAATATGATTTTATTAATGTTGCCTTGAATTAATTTTGATTGCGATTGTAATTTGAGAAGTTCGTTATAATAATCATTGATCTGATTGACTATGTCTTGGTAAAAAGGAACTGCTTTGAGTTCTATTAATAATAATTCATGTTGATAGAGATACAATAAATCTAGCTTCTTTCTGCTATCAAATTTTTTCTGTCTAGCAATTTGACTTAAATCACCCGGATTAACCGAAAGAACATCTGCTAACAACGATTTATCAGAGGAAAAAATGTCTTCGATAACTTTTTCAGTTATATCAAATGGTTGCATGTTTTATTTTCCTTAATGATATGTTTTACAAGCCCGTTACGAGATGCCACGCCGTTTTCCAGATTTCTTACAATTTTGACTACAACACCACGTACTTCTACCTCTTTACGGAAAATTGGCAACATTGCCTGGTTTGCCGGTTGCAGTTTAATGCGTTTCTTTTCTCGAAAAATCTTTTTAAGAGTAGCCTCATTATCATCAATAATCGCCACAACCGTTTGGCCGTCGTCAACATTTTCTTGTTTGCGAATCACGACAATATCACCGTCAAATATACCTTCATCAACCATGCTGTTGCCCTTAACTTTTAGAGCATAGTGCTGACCAGGCACGCCCATTTCATTTCTTGCCAGTGTTATGGTCTCGCCATAATTTTCAATTGCCTCAATTGGCTGGCCAGCGGCAATTGTTCCCAGAAGTGGGATTTGTATAAGATCAAATTTTTTGTTATTAACTATTTCAATACTTCTGGCGCCGTATCCATTTTTGATTACAAAACCTTTATCAACAAGCTCCTCGATATGTTCTGAAATTGTAGAAAGAGCTTTCAAGCGTAAATGCTTTTTTATTTCCGCAAAAGTAGGGGATATGCCATTTTTGCGAATGTATTTTTTAAGGTAGTCGTATATTTGTTTTTGTTTTTTAGTTAGGGTTGCCATAATGATTGACAAATAATGTTCGAGTGTTATATTTATATTATACCCGAACATTACCCGAAGGTCAAAAGGGGAGTTATCCACAGTTATATAACCCTAAGCTCGAAGGAACTGGTTTTTGTTTGTGTTTAAGATATAATTAGGGTGATCCGCCCCAACATTCAACATCAGGGTAAAATTTTTACACATAATGAAATCCTTAAGAGACTTGCTGAACAAAAAAAATGTCGGCAAGGCCGCGGAAGCCGACGCAAAAACCATTGAAAGCGTTTTTTTTGACGTTTTGGGGAAAGAGTTGAAGAATGTTGAACGCTCCGACGTCCGGGAAGTGAAAGTAAAAGACAAGAAAATTCTGGTGCGGACAATTCACCCGGCGGTGGCGAGTGAAATCTGGAGAAAGAGAGAGAAGATAAAAAACAAAATCAACGAAGAACTGGGCAAAGAAACAGTAGAGGTGATAAAGGCAAAATAAATTTTTCAAGATAAAGCCGGACTTTTTCCGCCCCGACAAAAATTGTCGGGGCTCTTTGAAACCAAGCCTTAAAAATCACTCGACTTGCATTCCTCCATGTTTTCCTGAACATCAAACTCTTTGCCTTCCGCCCATTTAACGACCCCTTTTTCCCAAGCCGTGAACAAAGGGTCTTTCTGGGGCTGTTTGGGAACGTCGCCGCGGGGATTGTCTTTGTCCACCCAGTAGAGAATGGAATGAGCCGAAAAAAACTTTTTCTTGCGCTTCTTTTTTTCGCTTGGGCAGTTGTCGTTGGCCAGGCAATATTTCCCGTCCCCGATTTTGCAAACCGTCACTTCTTTTTCCTCGCCCTGAATTGTTCCGTCAAGCACCGCTTTTCCTGTTTTGATTTCCTTGGCTTCGGGAAATCTTTCAATGGCCATATTGGCAAGAGCTTTATCCATAAATTCCCGCCAGATCGGGGCGGCGACATAGACTCCGTCGGCGCCGGCCGCCATGGGAGCGTTGTTGTTGTTCCCCGCCCAGACGCCGGCAACAAGATTGGGGGTATAGCCGACCGTCCAGGCATCCCGCCATTCGTTGGTTGTTCCGGTTTTCACGGCTACCGGGCGGCTGTCAAAGCGAAGCGGGGAATTTGATCCGAAAACGGGAGAGCGGAGGCTATTGTCGGAAAGAATAGCGTCAATCTGGGCGCAAATGTCCTGATCCAAAACCTTTTCGCCGGGCGAACTTTTGTATTCTTCCAAAACATTGTTTCGCGAGTCGGTGATTTTGAGAATGGCGGTCTTGTCATGGCGGATTCCATTGGTAGCGAAGGTCCCAAAAGCGCTCACGTGATCAATTAGTTTCACCTCTCCTCCGCCGAGCACAAGGGCCAAGCCGTACCTGCCACGGTTTTTGAGCGTAGTGATTCCCATTGATTGGGCGGTGTTGATGGAATTGTCCACGCCGGCCAGATAAAGCGTTTTCACGGCGGGAATATTGAGCGATCGGGCCAGCGCCTCTCTCATTTTCACCGGTCCGCTGAATTTATTGGAATAGTTTTGGGGAGTATAGGGCTGGTCTTTGGTTCCGAAATTTGTCTCAACGTCAAAAATGACCGTGTTGGGCGTATAGCCCTTTTTAAAGGCGGTGGCGTAAACATAGGGTTTAAAGGAAGAGCCTGGCTGGCGGTCGCGGACGGCTACGTTCACGTTCCCGTCAATGGATTTGTCAAAATAATCCCGCGAGCCGACCATAGCCAGAATCTGTCCCGTTTTGGGGTCAATGGCAGTGAGCGCCGCGTTTGTCGCCCGGTATTTTGTATTCGCGGCTACGCCTTTTTTTACCGTTTCCTCGGCAATTTGCTGTTTTCCCCAATCAAGGGTGGTATAAACTTTCATCCCTCCCTCTTCAACTTGTTTTTCGCCGTATTTATTCACCAGTTGCTCTTTGACGTACATAACAAAATGCGGAGCCTGAATGCTCTCCTGAAAAGGTTTTATTTCTGCCAAAACGTCAAATTCTTTGGCGGACGCGGCCTGATTGGAGGTGATATACCCCATTTTTTGCATCTGATCGAGAACATATTCCTGCCGACCCTTGAGTTCATCAAGATGCGACCCGTAGGGGGAATAATAGGTCGGCGCTTTGGGAAGCGAAGCGAGAAGCGCCGATTCGGCCAGCTTCAGGTCTTTGGCGTCTTTTCCGAAAAAAGTTTGGGCCGCCGCCTGAATTCCGTAGGCGTTTGAACCGTAGGGAATTTCATTAAGATACATCTCAAGAATTTCATCTTTGGAAAACCTTTGTTCAAGTTCAACTGAGAGAATCACTTCTTTCACTTTGCGGGTAAAAGTTCGCTCGGGGGTGAGAACCGTATTTTTAATCAGCTGCTGGGTAATGGTCGAGCCGCCCTGGCTCACTTTTCGTCCCAGAAGATCATAAATTGCGGCCCGGGCAATGGCTTTGAATTGAACCCCATAATGCTGGTAGAAAGTCTGGTCTTCGGCGGCAATGGTCGCGGCCCGGACAATTTCACTCATATCCTTCAAAGGAATCGAGGTTCTTTTTTCTTCGCCGTGAATTTCATAAAGGAGATACTCTCCCGTGCGGTCGTAGATTTTTGTTGATTCCACCACTTGTCTTTTGTTGAGCTTTCCCGGGCTCGGCAGGTCTTTGGCGTAATAGGCAAAAATGCCGATGGCAAAAAGCAGCCCAGCAACGGCGCACCAGATAAAAAATTTCAAAATTCTCCTCGGCCAGGATCTCTTTTTTTTGCCTTTCTTAAGGGCTTCTTTGGTGTTGTCGACGAGGTTTTTCATCTGATTGTTTTACGCAACGGTCAAGTTGGTATTTTCTATTTTCTTTACACTTTTATTTAAAAATAACTATTGTAAAATCTTTTTCGTGATAATGATTCCGCAGAACTATTTTCTTGGAAAGTTTCACGCAATATGCTAATAAATCCATAGAATTAGCGTAATAGATAGTCGAACCCTTCTTGTTATTCGGCGATATGCCTCCCGCCATATTAAAGGCGACTGCTTCTTTGCAATGATTAAACATTGTCTTAATTGCCCTTTTTCTAAAACTCATAGTTTTTTTTCCATAATTGCTGTTTAAAGCTCCGCAACAAATTATGATATCAAATTTTTTCTTCAGCGGATTTTTAAAATAATTTCCCGTGACAAAATCATATTCTGGGTATCTTTTTTTAGCTTCTTGAATAAACTCCTTCATAATGTCAATGCCGGTATATTTGAATGAGGTGCTTTTACTGAATATAAAGGGAATAATATCTCCAAATCCGCATCCGACGTCAAGTATCGATTTATTACTGAAATTCAAATCCTTAACCAATTCTTTATATCTTATTGCAGCCGAATCATACGAATTATACATCAACGATTTTATTGAACCTTTGTATTTTTTGAAAGCTTTCTTGTATGCCCTTTTTTTCTCCATATTAACAAATTCAATGTTTATTTATTATCTTATCTTTCTCTCTATTCTTTCAGATAATCGGCAAGCTGGCTAAGCTCGTCAGATATTTTATCATCTAAAGTGAAGGAAGGAAAAAAATTTACTTCTATAACATATAGTTTTCCTCCCTGTTTTCAAAATTCTCCTTAGCTAGGATTTCCTTTTTTGCCTTTCTTAGGGGCTTCTTTGGTGTTGTCTATGAGGGTTTTCATTGGGTTATATTACAAAATTGGCAAGTTATTATTTTCTCTTACCTTATAGTATATGTCAACCTCTATTTGCAAGTAAATATTTATCTTTTTCTTTTTCCCAAATTTTCAAAACATGATATTTGGGAATTTGCATTTGGCTTATGTCTAACAAGCTTAACTTAAGAAGGGTAATGATATCTTGTAAATTTCCAGCTCCAAAAAAGAGTAATTTTTCTAGGCCGGCCTCTCTTAGTTTTTCTGATAAAATATATTGCTCCAAATAAGCCGTATCCTTGCTGTGGGTCAAAAATTTTTTTCGAGCAAAGCGCTTATAAAAACTCTTTAAGTTTTTGTTAGAATCTCGAAAGCGGAGATAGATTATCTGCAAGGAAGGAATTTTTACCGCCGACTTGAAAAATTCTCTCATTAAAATTTCTCCCCAGCCTCTTCCTCGATATCGGCGGGAGACCAGAAGAGCCGCTAGATTCAGCTTTGATTTATTAATAGGGGAAAGTCTGCCTAGCCTATTATCAAGCCAGTGAGTTTATTCTTATTTCCGATTGTTATGCAAAGGGGTCGTCGCTTCTTATCAGAGAAGTATTTTTTAAGGGATTTTTCATTCCATCTTGATTTTGGAAAGTTTTGATTATGCAGGGAAAGGAGAGACAGCCTTTGCTCCCCTGAAGGCCGACACAGCAAGCCTAATTTAGTACTTCGATCAGCCATATTTCTGATTGATAGCTACTCTATATTTTTCAATTTTAAGATAAAACTAATTATATCTTTAACAACATTTCTGGTTTTTCCGCGAGTAGGATTATAGTGAAGATATATATCAGTCTTTCCATTTATTTCGATGATGTTGAAATTCTGTTTTTTAGGATCTCTTGTTATGTCATCGCACATAACATCTATTCCTACTAAGTATTTCCAAGTTGCTTTTGCCGCTTGAACGCAGATGCGAACAGTTTCTTTATGCACGCTGCTAGTTACATCTTCAGTTTCTCCTCCTTCATTAAGAGACGAATTTTTTCTTAAGTAGACTATCTCTCCATTTTTAGGAATGCTTCTCAGAGCATGTCCTTGCTCTTTTAACAATTTTATCAAGTTAGCATCGAAAGGAGTTTTTCTGGGAGTTTTTCTTTGCTTTTTTTTAATCAATTCCTCGACGTTATTCTTTCCATCTCCAAATACACGCGGAGGAATCAGCCTTAGCGCCCCAAGGACTTTATTTCCCAGAACTGTTAGCCGGTATTCTTTTCCACTTACCATTTCTTGAGCGATAAGTTTTGGTATTTTTTTTATCTCTCTCTTTAAAATTTTTTTCGCCTCTTTTTTTAAACTAATATCGGGGAAGATACCGATGCTTTGTGATCCCTCTGCATCTTTTATGATAATTGGATATTTTAATGAGCCTAGTTTTTTGTTCAGTTCTTTCTCGGCAATTTTTCGATAAAAGCAAACAGTTTTGGGAGTCGGAAGATTGTGTTTTTTAAGAAGAAGATAAGTTAAATCTTTAAACTTGGTTGTTTCTTCTCCTACTATTAAATTGCTGGCAATTTTGAATTTTCTAGTAGTTAAAATTCTTTTACCTTTTATTTTTATATAAAAATATCCTCTTTCAGGAATAACTTTCTCAATTTCTCCTCCCATTTGCTTGACAACTTTCTTAATAATTGGTGGATTTTTTATCATTTTTCTTGCGCTGGATTAATTAAAAAATTTTTGAGGTCTCGGCGGCCGATTAGAAGAGGATATTTCAAACCGGTTCGATTGGCTATGGCAATTTTGGAAACAATGGGGATGTCGCTTAAGGCCAGATTAAGCTTAATCTCAATCCTATAAGTGGCGCCGTGCGAGGAGTAGGTTTTGGCTACTCCAATAATATCAGAATGTTGTTCAAGCCTTTTCCATGTTTCGTTAGCGCTTAAAGTCTTTATCTCCTCGTTGCTTAATGTACGATCGAGATGAAAATCTTCCCAGTATTTTACTGCCTCTTCAAAGCCTAATTTTTTAGCCAACTCTTTGTCTATTGAAGAAATTCCAGCTCCAGTATCAATTCGGGCTTCGGCTTCGATTTCCTTTTCGTCTTTGCCAGTTATTTTTACTTTCTCAATTGTTCCGATTAACTTCTTTCCCGAAATATCCTCGATTTCCTCCTCGATTTCTCCGCCGAAAAGATTCATTCCGACCGCCACGCCTTTTTCGATTGTTTTGATTTTTAGATCTTCAACTCTTCGCAATCTTCCCAAAAGCCCGTCGAGATTGGCAAGCTGAATGGAAAGTCCCGGGCGGGCGTTGAGTTCCAAAAATACCGGACCCCGGTCGCGGTCAATGGCAACGTCGGCCCCCAAAAAACCGAGTTTTGAAATTTCCTGCGCCCGGACGGCCAGAGTCAAAATATCCTTCCAGTAGGGAATTCTTATTCCCGAAAGCAAAAGTCTTGTGCCGGGGAGATATTCGATGACTTTGTTTTTTCCCTGAACGGCAGTGGTTGTGACGCCGGTTGCCAGGTCAATTCCCACGCCGATGGCTCCCTGCTGGAGATTGGCTTTCCCGTCCGATTCGCGGGTGGGAAGCCGCAGCATTGCCATTACTGGCACTTTGTTATAAACAATTATCCTGATATCGGGAACTCCTTTGAAAGAATACGGCTTGAAAAGCTTGAGGAGCTTGAGTCTTTCTTCGAAAAAAGCAATATCGGGAACGCCGGCCAAAGAAAAGCTTCCATCGAGAATATTCTGGACATGAGTTTTAATATCCTCAATGGTGACAAGCGAACTGTCAGCTTTGATCCAGGTATCGGGCAGACTCCCGCCTGCATCCCGCCCAAGGCGGGAAGCATCTCGGGCGGGTTTCTTCTTTCCATAAACAACCAAAATTCCCTCACCCCCGAATCCGCGATTGGGTTTCAGCACCCAGGAATCCGGAAGCGCGCCCCAGTCGAAATTTTCAAGTTCTTCGAAGCTTTTTATCTTTGCAATAACATTGGGAACGGGAAGTTCGGCTTTTTTCAAGACGCGCTTGCTGAAAAGCTTGTCGTCGGCAAGACGTCTTGCGCGGCGCAAGTTGTTGGGACGGATAAACTGAAGATTCCGGGCATTCATCCCCAAAATTTTCCGGCTGCTCTTTAAGAATGAGATCATCGGGGTTTCAATATTTGCCTAAAGCGAAAGTATTCGGAAATGCGAAGCCCGGTCCATTTGCCAAGAAAGATGTTTATCGGGATGGTTAGCAGGCTTATCCAAGGATATTGGAGAATAGCGCTGATGAGAAAATGCCAGCTGGCGATGTAATAACCAATGATGGAAATGAGGAGCGTTTCAAAAGCGAGAATCACCGCGGCCCGGCCGCCCTTTTCAATCTGAACGGCGACAAACTTTTCAACGAGCGTTATCATGATGAGAATCGGAAAAATGCTGACGCTTGCAAGCCCCGTGCGATTGAAAGTCCCGCCGACGAAAAGCAAAAGAAGAATCGAAAAGCCGACAATGGTAATCATTATGGCGACGCGGGGGAGATAAAGGAGGCGGGCCCGCTTCAGAATGAAGCGTGTTAGTGTCCCGACAACAATTACGGTGACGAAAATGGTAATTCCGTATTTGATTTGATTGGTGGCCAGAAGCGCGAAAGTGATTATGGCCGGGGTATAAATTCCGAAAGCTTTTATTCCGATAACTTGCCGGAAAAAAGCGATGACAGTAACGATAATCGGCAAGATTAAAACCAGAACGAGCGTGTCGAGGGGAATCCCGTTGGCAAGAGCGAGAGTTATAAATTGATTCATAGGTTTTGATAATTAGTAAAAAATAAAAAAAGCCCCTTTTCGCCTAAATAGTACCGAATTTCAGGGGGTTTGTCAATGGAAAATCAAGACTAAGCCCTAGGAAATTACTAAGACTTAGTCTTGGGAAAGCGGCGCGAATTAATATGGCATATCGCTATCGCCGTTGCGTCAGCTGCGTCATCCGGTTTGAGAGTATTTTTCAGTTTCAAAACATTTTTCACCATTATCTGGATTTGTCTTTTGTCCGCCCGCCCGTAGCCGGTGAGAGCCTGTTTCACCTGAAGAGGAGTGTAGGAAAAAAGAGGCAGTTTATTTTTCTTGATTTTGTACAAAATTACCCCCCGGGATTGAGCGACCGTTATAGCGGTTTTCAGGTTCTTGAAAAAAAATAAATCCTCAACAGCGACTTCCCGCGGTTTATGTTTTTTAATTAACGTGGCGATGTCTTCTCCAATCTCAACCAGCCGGTCAGCATCGGATTTCAATTTGCTCGTGTTAATACAGCCGCAGGCGATAAGCCGCGGCTCTCCCTTTTTTTCTTCAACCACCGCCCAGCCAGTGATGGCTGTGCCGGGATCGATTCCTAGAATTTTCATAAATTGCAATTAGTATTGCTTTTAGCTTAGTATAATACTAGCTTCTCTAGGGGCTTATTTCAAGGAAATATGAAAACCAGCATTTCCGGAAAAGTTATCCAAGGAAGAGGAAAAGGAAAAAAACTGGGTTTTCCTACTATTAATATTGAACTTAATGAAAAAATTGGAAGCGGGGTTTATGCGGGTAAAGTAAATATTGATAATAAGGAATACAAAGCCGGCGTATTTATAAATAATAGAGGAACATTGCTAGGGGCCCATATAATTGGATTTTCGGGAGATTTGTATGGTGAAGAGATAGAAATAGAGATTGGAGAAAAAATAAGGGAGGTTATGAAATTTGATAGCGATCAAGATTTAAGACAACAGATTAAGAGCGATATTGAAAAAATATGTTTACGGGGATTATAAAAAGAGTTAGTAAGGTTTTTAAAGTCTGTAAAGAAAAAGGCAACCTTTTTGTTGAAATTGAAATTCCAAGCGGTTGGAAAATTAAAACCGGAGAAAGTATTTCTGTGAACGGCGTTTGCTCAACGGTTAAAAATGTCGGCGAAAAGAGTTTCACGGTTGAATATATGCCCGAAACAATGAAAAAAGCAACAGTCGGGGATTTTAAAAAAGGCACAGAGGTAAATTTGGAAAGAAGTTTGCGCGTGGGCGACTTGATGGATGGGCATATTGTTCAGGGTCATGTGGATTGCGTGGGAAAAATTACCGAGATTAAAAGAGTAAAGCAGTCCAAAGTCATAAAGATAAAAGCCCCTAAGGCGTTTATGAAATTTTTTCCATCGAAAGGTTCGGTTTCGGTTGATGGGATCAGTTTGACGATAGTTGATTCAAAAAAAGATTGGTTCACTGTTTCACTTGTCAGCTACACTTTGGAAAATACAAATCTCGGAAAAATTAGAGTTAGGGGAAAAGTGAATATCGAAGTAGATATAATTGCAAAATATTTAGAGAAATTATTAAAAAATCATAACAATTAACCTGTTACAGTAAACTAGTTTACTGTGATGAAAAAATATCATGCAAAATGCTAAAAAGGGAAAATTGAAAGTAATAAACAGGGCTAAATTAAAGATCGGAATAGTTGTTTCCCAATTTAATGAAGGTATAACTGGCAAAATGATTGAAGGGGCATTGGACGTATTGATCAAAAATAAAGTGAAGAAAAGTAATATAAAAATAGTCAGAGTTCCGGGCTCATTTGAAATTCCCATCGCCTGTCAGCGGTTGGCGCAAATGGAGAAATACGATGCTCTTATTGCATTAGGTTGCGTTATAAAAGGTGAAACGGATCATTTCTATTATATTGCCGGCGAAGCCTCGCGGGGGATTATGAATGTGATGCTCAAATTCGATATCCCGATAGGATTCGGGGTTATTACTACAAATAATCTCAAGCAAGCCCAGGCCCGCTCCCGAGGCCGCCATGACAAGGGCCGCGAAGCCGCCGAAGCGGCGCTTGCAATGGTATGGCAAGAAGAGAGTTAAAGCAATTAGATTGACAGGAGATAAGAAGGATTAGGATAAGGCTTTCTTATTTTACAGCAATTTTCTTCTTCTATATTTTGGAAAAATCCAAACACACTTAGCATTATGAAAGCATCTTCGGAGGTATAGCCAGTTTTTGCCGGTGTGTAGAGGATCCGTTTTTCAGCTGTTATGCCTAAAACTTCTCCTTCGTTGTCTTTATTTTCGTTTTGATTTGAAACTTCTTTTTCAACGTCATTTTCCTTTTCCGGCGGAGTGATCCATTGCCATTTGCCGTCGGCTTTGGCATAAGCTTCGTCGTCGGCGATTTTTTCTTTCTCATATTCCGCTTCGTCAATAATTTTTCCGTCGGGGGAGATTAGCCGGACTTTTCCGGCTTTGTTGTTGAGGGAAAATTTGCAGATTTCCCGGGTAACGGTTTTAGTTTCGCCCGGGGCGAGAGCCAATTCGCTATTGATCGGATGGTTATACATTTTTTCACCCGACCCGGTCGCAATTTTCCAGCCCTCAAGATCAACTTTCTTCCCCGAGTTGTTTTTTATATCAATTGTTTCTCCATCCGAATCATTTCCGGCGGGGTTAGGGACGATTTTCACGATTTCAAGATCCGGCCGGGGATATTTTTTCACCGCAAGGACGAAACTTTTCTCTACGGTCTGTGATTCGTCGCTGACGGAAAGCGTCACCGTGTATTTTCCGGTCGCAAGATACTTGTGCGAAGCGACTCGCAAATAGCTTTTCTTCCCGTCGCCGAAATCCCAAGTATATTTCAGCTTTTTTGTTTCTTTGTCCTTGGCTTTGGCGGAAAATTCGGTGTAGAGATCTTTGTAGGCGTGTTTTATTTTTTTGATTTTCACTGTCGGCAAGGAATCAAACTTGTTTTCTTTTCCGGGAGTGAGATATTTGCTCCATTTCCAATCTTTCCCGTCGAAACTGTACGAGGCGTTTTTTTGGGATTTGCCATATGAAACATTTGAAGTGATTTTTCCCTGAGCATTATACAAATATATCGATTCTTCCGAATTGTTGAGTGCAATCTTGGATTGCGGGCGGTAGATCACAAGATATTCGTCAGGGTTTATAAGGACGTGTTCTTTGAATTTATATCCTTTGCCCTTTGAGGCGTCCTTCAGCGTCCAGCCCATCAAATCCACCGGTACGCTTTCACCATTCACGATTTCGATGTATTCATCATCCGAACCACCTTTGGGATTGGGAAGAATTTCGTTAAGATATACGTTTTCGGCGGAAGAGGGGTGATTATCCCCGACATCGGCGTCTCCAGAGCCGGAATTTTCCGCCGCGATCACATTCGCATATCCCGGAGTAGGAACGGACGTCCAGAGCCAATTTCCTTTGTCGAAACCGAAAGAAAAATCTTTTTTGGCTTTTTCATATTGGACATTATCCAGCGCTTCACTCTTTGCATCTACGTCCGCAGCCAAAAGATAAACGGCATCAGAATCATTGTTGAGATAAAGATTCCCCTCCAGGAAAAAATATTCTCCTGGTCCTATTATTGAATTTTCGGGAAATTCCTTTTTATGGCTGGCTTCATCCATTATTTTCCATCCGGAAACATCCACACAGCTTTCGCCGGTATTTATAATTTCGACAAATTCGTTGCCGCTTTTCGGATAGGGAAAAATTTCGTTGAGCTTGATATCTTCTGAAGAGGCGGTGCATTTTTCCGGCGAATTTGTGGTATCTTCGTCAGAGTCGGTTGCATTGTTATCCTCGTCCGCAGAAACAGTTTCTGTCTCGCATATTTTTGGCTCTTCGCCGGGCGTACCGCCATCTTTGCAGCTTGGTTCCCAACTATTTTCATCCGTCAAGATTTTTTTCTCCAAGCTTTTTCCTAAATCATTTTCACCCCGAGAAGGCGAGTAGGTTGTTTCTGCAAACCAATGTTGACCATAGTCGTTGCTTAATGCAATGGTAGTTTCTTGATAGTCGCCGGACAGGGCAAAGCATGAAGATGCCTTAAAAGTTTTGATGGATTCATCGAGGCTGAGACTTTCCGGTTTTGTCGATATGATTAAAAATTCGTTTGGCGTAAGTGATGCGGTTTTTGCATCTGTAAATGTGCAATTGTTTTCTTTTGGTATTCCGAGTTTGTCTATGTCTATATAATATTTAATTTTCATTTTCCAGCTTATGGGTGCAGTTTTAGATCGCTGACCGGGGACAAGATCAATGTTTTGATTAGTTGGATTATATAGTTCAATCCAATTTATTTTTTCTCCAGACAAATTTTTCACTGGATCGTACATCACCTCCGTGATAATGAGATTACTGTCTGCCGCGTGGGCAAAATTCGCGCAGCAAAAAATTCCGATTGCGTTCGCGGACAAAAGAACAAAAACAAAGAGAATATTTTTCATGGAATTTTTCATTAAAAATTAGTTCCATGCACAATTTAACAAAAAAGACCGTAATAAATCCGTAATACGGTCCAAAATGATTTGTATAAAGTAATATTAAAGCGTATTACTTGTTTTTCGTGCAACGGAAACCAATATCAACATCCTTATAATCCTTTTGATAGCCGACTCTTGAAGCCGGGCGTTGTTCGCTTTGTCCGTCGGTATAGGCTCCGCCTTTGAAAACTTTGAATCCTTTGTTGAAATCTTGCTGGGTGTATTTGTCATTTCCCGGATAAGCGTTGAAATCATCTTCCACCCATTCATAGACGTTGCCCGCCATATTCAGAACTCCATAGGGGCTGACACCAAGTTCACTGCCAACAGGCGCGGTGTATTTGTAACCGTCGCTTTCGTCAAAGCCGTATTCAGTGCCATTGCCGTGATTGCCCTTTGTCGGATTCCAAGCATTTCCCCAAGGCCAAATTCTTCCGTCTGTTCCGCGAGCGGCTTTTTCCCATTCGGCTTCGGTGGGCAATCTTTTCCCAAGCCATCGGCAATAGGCATCGGCATCGCTCCAATCGACTCCGACGACGGGAAAGTTCGGTGAATTGAGAGTTTGATCGCTCCAAAGCGCGGGAGCGATGTGGTTTGTCGCGTCGACGAACATTTTGTAATCGCTGTTGGATACTTCTTTTTTGTCAATATAAAAATTTCCAAGCATTATTTTTCGCCGGGGATATTCCGCGAGATAGCCTTCCTTGTCGTAACCGCCGTCGTTTTTTTGCCAGGCTTCGATAGCCTGCTGTTCGGTGCTTCCCATGAAAAATTCCCCGGCCGGAATCAATGTCATATCATTTTGAGACTTCGGGCTGGAATTTGCCGTTGTCTCGTCGGCTGAATTTGATTTTGTGGCCACGCTGGCATTTTTGTTTTTGTTTCCAAGAACAACCGCGCTAAAAATTACCAATAGAACTATTAGGGACGGAATAACCAGTTTTTCTTTGTTGGATAATTTATTTCTTTTTCGTTGAGATGTTTCAACTGCATTTTTACCTATCTCTTCCTTAGTCTGATTTTTTTCAGATTCCTGTGTTTTTGGAGCCGTTGACTCCAAATCCGCATTACTTTCATATTTTGAAATTGTTCCATTTATTGAGTAGATATTGTTTTTATATGCAGCTATACTATGGCCTATAATGGAATTTATTTTGTACCGATATTGCCGGACATGGTTTTCGGTGTAATCTTTGGCTCCCGCAGGGTCGAAATAGTCGTTAATATCGGTTAAGGTGGCATTATTTTTGCCGCACAAGAAAACAAGCAAGCGATAAGCATTGCCTGTTAGCGCCAGCTCTTTGTCGTTTTCGTCAAAGACTTTTTTGCTTTCGGTATCCAGTTTGAAATACGGATGTTTGTATATCATTGTATAATCAAAAACAATCAAAAACAGCTCAAAAATACTTAAATGAGAAAGTTTGGACTTATCCATTTCCCCTTATTATCTTCCCCAGCTCTCTTTCCTCTTCTTTTTCTTCCTTCTCCTGCAACTGGACGATTGCGTTTTTGACCCGATTGGGGCGGGGAATTTGATAGAAAGTGAAGCGCTCCTTTTCGGCGGCAGTCTGGACGTATATATTGCCGTAATCAAGAAGCGTGGGGATGACGCCGATAATTTCCGAGGTAACGTCCTGAATTTTGGTAAGTTTCAGTTCAGATATGTTTCTCACGAAGAATCCCCTTTGCTCGATGTTAATAATTCTCTCGTTGGTAACAATCCAGGCGTCGAGATAATAGTCCAGCCAAAGAATGAAGAAAAAATTCCAAATGAAAAGAGTTGCCAGACTCTCGCCAAAGAGAAGGAGGTTATAGTACTCGCTTTCTTGGAAATTGCTGTTTAAAAATATAAAGAGATAATAAATGGTGATCAGACCGATAACGGAGACGATTATAAGCAAAAGACGCATGAAAAAAATGAACCAGTGGCGGCGCAGGAAAAGGATAATTGTCTCGCCTTCGCGTTGGCCGGGGAAATTTATTTCTTCATACATATATTTATCAGTGACCAGTGATCAGTGAGCAATGATCAATATATTATCGCTTAAAATCTAAGATTAGAAATTATTTGATACCAGTTTACGGAGAAAAACAGCGAAATGCTGGAAATCAGAAGAAGAATTCCGCCGCCAAGATAAATGAGGCACATAATCGCCGCGACGCGACGGTTGATTTTGTAGCGAAGCATATGGAAAACGATGGCGGCGCCGATTGCGATATAAACCAGAATGAAAATTAGATAGAGCAGGGAGATCAAGGACATAAGTTGTATCAAAACAATTTATCCTGATTTTCTTTATTATATTCAATTCCCAAGTGCTTGTAAGCAGACTCCGTGGCCACTCTGCCTCTCGGGGTGCGGGCGAGAAAGCCGATTTGGATAAGATACGGTTCGTAGACGCCCTCGATTGTCTCAATTTCTTCCATGGTGGCGGTAGCGATGGTCTGAATGCCGACCGGCCCGCCGCTGAATTTTTCTATTATCGTTTTAAGTATGAATCTGTCAGTAGGCTCGAGCCCCAGTTCATCAATTTCGAGGTTGGCCAGAGTTTGACGAGAAAGTTCTTCGGTGATTGTGTCGCAATTTTCGACTTGGGTGAAATCGCGAGCTCTTTTCAAAAGCCGGTTGGCAACGCGCGGGGTGCGGCGGCTGGAACGGGAAATTGTTTTTGCCCCGGCGCTCTCAATAGGAATGGAGAGAATTTTCGATGAACGGTGAAGTATTTTTTCGATATCCTCGTTTTCATAAAAATCGAGGCGGTGTATAACTCCGAAGCGGTTGCGAAGGGGGGAGGAAATAGCGCCCAGGCGGGTGGTCGCGCCGATCAGGGTAAAGCGGGGAAGATCGAGCTCGAGAGTTTTGGCGGAAGGACCCTTGCCGATTATTATATCCAGTTTGAACTCCTCCATGGCCGGGTACAAAACTTCTTCAATCAATTTGTTGAGGCGGTGAATTTCGTCAATGAAAAGAATATCACCGTCATTTAAATTGGTGAGAATCGAGCCAAGATCGCCCACTTTTTCAATGGCTGGACCGGAGGTGGCGCGGATATTGGCGCCCATTTCCCTGGCGATAATGTGGGCGAGAGTCGTTTTCCCGAGTCCCGCCGGGCCGTAAAGAAGAACATGCTCAATGGGTTCCCCCCGTTTTTGGGCGGCTTTGATGAGGATATTGAGGTTTTTTTTAACTTTGTTCTGACCGACATACTCCGAAAAACTCTGCGGCCGCAGAGTGATGTCGAGTTTTGTGTCTTCGGTTTGCTCGTCAGAGGAAGTAATCATTTTTGATATCTCGTGTAAAGTATTTCGTATTTAGTATAAGCCATTTTAGCTTGCTTGACAAAAAAATCGGCCTGTGCTAAACTGGTCTGTTCGGCAGATTTGTGATATGAAAGGCAATAATCAGAATTTTTCAAGTAGGCTAGCCTGTCCTGCGGAGCAGTCCAGAACGCAATACTTTCAAAACTCTGATTATTGCCTTAAATGAGAGAAAAATATAAAGTTCTCTAGCTTGCAGGCAATAAGGGGAGCTCGTAACTTTCCTACCGGGAACTTTCTTGCCCAGACATGGATTGTTCGGTTTCGGCTGAACTTTTCCTCGGCACTGTTCCTACCCCGCGATTCCCTAGTTGCGGGATTTTGCCTGCAGATTAGAGAATTTTTTTGTATTATACTTGTATTTATGCTCGTAGAGACGCGATTCATCGCGTCTTTTGTCAATAAAAAATATTTTCCACTTTATTTTTGTCTTCGTCCCAAAACTTTGGGTTGCGCTCGATATATTCCCGAATTTTTCCGAGGCTATTTTCATCACGAATGATGCGGTCGTAAAATCGAGGTTGCCATTGAAAATTAGGAAATATTTCGCTAATTCTTTTTGTAGACGCGCCTTTGAAGCCGCGGATTATGGCAGATAAATTATTTGATTGCGAACCGAACTTATTCTTATAATTTTTATCCGTAGAGACGCCTTGAAGGCGTCTCGATTGTGGCGCAGACTGAGACACATGCGATGCGTCTCTACTATTTTCGATCACAATTATTCCATGCAAGTGGTTGGGCATTACAATAAATTGATCAACTTTTACGTTGTCCCTGATTTTATCTGTATTTAGCCACTCACTTTCAACGATTTTACCAATTTCGTTCAATACCATTTTTCCATCCTCAACCTCCCCGAAAAACTTTTGCATATCCTTCGTGCAAATCGTAACGAAATAATATCCGTTTTGCGAATAATCCCAATTTTTGTGTCGCACGGATTGGATTTTGTATTTGTTTTGATAGAGTGGCATATGTTTCGCGCTATCCGAGACGCATTCGATGCGTCTCTACGGCCATTATATCAAAAAGTAGAGGCGCTTTGAAAGCGCCTCTTAAATTCGCGCGATTTGACAACAAGCGTCGGGGGGGGGTATTCTAAGGGGAGAAATAAAAAGTAATTGAAAATTTATGGAAAGAGAAAAACCATATCAACCAAGTGAAGAGGAAATGCAAAAAGCGGAGGAGATTATGGATGACAATCAAAAAGAGATGAGAGATATGCGAGAGATGACCATGGGAAGTGAAGGTGGGGAGGATTCTATTTATTTTGCAAGGTATGGAGATAAAACGGGCATACGAATATTAGAGGACGGATCAATAGAGTTCAGGAGAAGTGATGTACATCGTGATAGGGGTGGGCCTGATACATGGAAAATAACTCCTCAGCAAGCGCTTGAAGATCTAAAAGGGCAATTAACAGAGTGTGATAGAGATATAAAAGACCGTGAAAAGCGCCTAGAACTAGCGAAGCTTAGAAAAGATAAAATTGGAATTATGATGGGTAAAATTGAAAAGATGAGGGATGATCAAAAGTAATACTAAGAACATACAAAGGCATTAAAAAGAGCAGATTCGTGCCTGCTCTTTTTTCGTAGAAAAAATTTGTATATTCGTATAGATTCGTAATTCGTAGAGATATCCTATTCTTCCGTTACTCTTTCCACTTCTTCCATTGTCGTAACACCTTCCAAAACTTTCAAAATTCCGTCTTGGGCCATAGTGAGCATTCCTTGCTCGATGGCGAGACTCTCAACTTGCGAGGCAGTGGGGCTTTCGTTGATCAATTTTTCCATCTCTTTTGTCATTTCCAAAATCTCGCTTACCGTGGTTCGTTCTTTGTATCCGATATTATTGCAAATCGGACAGCCGGCGGCTTCGAAAACATATTCAACTTTTTTTGGAATCTCGATGCCGGATCTTTCGGAAATTGTTTTGAGAACTTTTTCAATATGATTTTTCACTTCCGAATTTACTTTCGTTTTCTTTTTGCATTCGGGACAAAGAATTCGGATCAGTCTTTGGGCCATAAAAGCGTTGACTGACGAAGCGATGTCGGTCGGCGAGACGCCCATATTCACGAGGCGCTGGACCGAACCAGCGGCGTTGTTCGTATGAAGTGTTGACAAGACTAAATGACCGGTGAGCGAGGCTTGCACCGCAATTCGGGCCGTTTCGTCGTCCCGGATTTCCCCGATCATCAGGATATCCGGATTTTGGCGAAGAAGGGCGCGCAGGGCTTTTGGGAAAGTATAATCTTTTTTGTCGTCGGTTTGGGTTTGGAGAATTCCTTTGAGGCGGTATTCAATAGGATCTTCAACGGTGATTATTTTCACACCGGGTTTGTTGAGAATGGATAATAAAGAATAAAGAGTTGTTGTTTTTCCGGATCCGGTCGGGCCGGTGTTCAAAATTATTCCGTTCGGCTTTTTGACTTGTTCAAGAAGTGCGTCGAGATTTTGTTTTCTGATTCCCAATTCTTCTAGTTTTAAGGATTGGGCGCCTTGGTTGAGGAGACGCATCACCACCGTTTCGCCATAGCCGCCCAAAATAATCGAAACGCGAATGTCAATTTCGCGGTCTTTGATTTCGTGCAAAACTCCTTCTTCCAGTTTGATTCCAAACCGGCTGTCTTTCACGCCCCCTTCGACGTCAGTTGCCTTAAAACCGCTCAAAATTTTCACATTTCCCAAAAGATGAGGATATTCATTCATGGGAATATGAACAACATCCTGGAGAATTCCGTCAATTCGATACCGAATTTTCACGGTGTTCTCTTCTGGCTCAATATGAATGTCTCCGGCGGAAAGTGACAGAGCCATAGCCATAATCAAATCGAGAATTTTCTCGGGCGGAGAATCGCTGATGACCTTCTGAAATACGGCGAATTTTTTTTTCGCTTCGGCTATTTTTTCTTCTGTGTCTTTATTGATTGTAATTGACCGGAGCAGAAGCTGGGTAATAATTTTCTCGTAAAGTTCTTCAAGAAATTTCCCTTCCCCGGTTACTCTTTGCACTTCTTCAATCGAAGTGATTCCCTCGAGAGATTTCAAAATCCCGTCCTGGAGCATAGTTACCATGCCGGCTTCAAGAGCCAGAGCAAGAATTTCCGATTCGGGGGACATCCCGGTTACTTTTTGGGCAATTTCTTCGTTGATGGTGAAAATTTCAAAGATTCCAATCCGTCCTTTGTAACCAAGACCATTGCATTTTGGACAGCCTTTAGCGCGGTAGAAAAAATCTATTTCTTTAGGTATAGCGAGTTTTGCTTTTGGAGAAATAACGGCCAGAATTTTTTTGACACTTTCAATTGTTTCCCGGGCCGGGGCGTATTTTTCCTTGCAGTGGGAACAAAGCCGCCGGACGAGGCGCTGGGCGATGATGGCGTTGACTGACGCTGGAATGAGCGAGGGCTTGATTCCCATGTCTATGAGCCGCGGTGTGGTTTCCACGGCGCTGTTGGTATGAAGGGTTGAGAGCACGAGATGTCCGGTAAGTGAGGCGTGAACGGCGATCGAGGCTGTTTCGTCATCACGGATTTCGCCGACTAGAATAATATCCGGATCTTGGCGGACAATGGAGCGGAGAGCGTTGGCGAAGGTATATCCGCGGGATTTCGAAACTTGGGTCTGGGAAATCCCCTTGATTTTGTATTCAATCGGATCCTCAACCGTGATTATTTTCACTTCCGGCGTGTTGAGCTGGCTGACGATGGCATAAAGCGTCGTTGTTTTTCCTGAACCGGTGGGACCAGTGTTCAGAATCATTCCATTGGGATTTCCCATTTCTTCTTGCAATTGATCGTAGGCCAGTCCCCGAAGGCCTAAATCGTCGAACTTGAGGGCGATTGTTTGCTGATTGAGAAGTCGCATGACGATATTTTCTCCGAAGTTTCCGGGGAGGATTGAAACACGAATGTCAATATCGTTTCCTTCAATTTGAATGGAGAAATGTCCGTCTTGAGCAATGTCGCGGATATTGATTTTCATTCCGGAAAGGACTTTCACGCGCGATAAGATGTAGTGATAGGTTTGGATGGGAAGAACGGTTATGTTTTGCAATATCCCGTCAAGGCGGTAGCGGAGACGGATTCCGTCCTGCTGGGGTTCGAAATGGATATCGCTCGCATCCATCTTAATGGCACCGGCCATAACAATATTAATCACTTCTGTCGTTGGAATCTCGGTTATTCTTTTTCGAAGATCAATGACGTCTTTGAGTTTTTTTTCGAATTCATCGAGGTCGGCCCCGGTTAGAGTGAGGCGCAGTTCTTCAAGACTTTCAATAAGAGCGATGTGTTTGTATTTTTCAATTGTTTTTTTGAGACCGGTTTGAGAGCAGAAAAAAAATTTCAGTTTGTATCCCTCTTCTTTTTCAAGTTTTTTGAGATATTCGGCGAGGTCCGGATTGGCAATATCTGCGAGCGCGAGGGCTACATTTTTCCCGGATCTCTGAATGCAGACCAGCTCATATTTTTCAGCGTCGGATTTTGAGATGGTGCGCAAAGTCTCCGGATCAACGGGAAAAATATTGAGGTCAATATAGGGTAATTTCAAAACGGCGGCTATGGCGGCGGCCTGCTGTTCCTCGGATTCGTGCTTCATTTTCGCCAAAATCCGCCGGACATCTTCCTCATGAGCTCCGTGAATTTCGT
>PFVO01000024.1:47095-47464 GCA_002790655.1 Candidatus Moranbacteria bacterium CG_4_9_14_3_um_filter_44_28
CCAAAATCCGCCGGACATCTTCCTCATGAGCTCCGTGAATTTCGTGTATGTTTTTGTTTTCGGTCATTCTTTACGAATTACGAATTTTTACAAATATACGAATGATTTTTGGTAGGTACATTTATTTTATTATACTCACTGTGAAATAACAAATTAATAAAGGCGGCCAATCCCGTCTTGCGGAGTTGGCCGGTTGAGCTAAACTTACTCTTCTTCTCTTTTCGCTTGCGCGATTAAATCCTTGAGAGCTTGCAGAACTTCAGGCGATGGGTAGACAACAGGGAACATGATATTGGTAAAAAGCATGTCCATGGGAGATAATTCCTTGACTCCTACCGCACTCTCAATGTTTCCCTTTCCATCATCTTT
>PFVO01000015.1 GCA_002790655.1 Candidatus Moranbacteria bacterium CG_4_9_14_3_um_filter_44_28
TGTATTTCGTCTCACCATATTTCCGCGGATGGTGGCTGACCGGAACTTCGGCGACTTCGAATCCTTGCATCTTGAGCAACGCCGGGATAAAGCGGTGCATTTCGCCGAACAA
Organism: Candidatus Moranbacteria bacterium CG_4_9_14_3_um_filter_44_28; assembly: GCA_002790655.1. Classification (GTDB taxonomy): domain Bacteria; phylum Patescibacteriota; class Minisyncoccia; order Moranbacterales; family UBA11712. The sequence goes on from PFVO01000015.1 coordinate 113, forward strand.
ATCCAAATCTTCAAAGCACTCGCGGCTATATGTCTTGAGGCTGCATCCGGAGTCATGAATTCCGTCATCAATCAGAAACTTTCTCAAAACATTCGCCGCGCGCGAGAAAAACTTTTTCATCAGCGGATCCTTTCGATTTTTCCTCCAGCCGGAAACGACATTATAACCTTCGTCAATTTTCTCAAGAAGCAGTTTTATATCCGCAGGGTCATTTTGCAAGTCTCCGTCCATAGTGACGATAATTTCTCCGGAAGAATTTTTAATCCCCGCGTCAAAAGCGGCAGTTTGTCCGAAGTTTTTGCGAAAAGTTATCAACTTCAACGGACTCAAGGTTCGGCAGATTTCGTTTGTCTTATCCGTGCTTCCATCATCAATAAAAACAATTTCAAAAATCTTACCGAGCGAGTTGCAGACATTGACAATTTTTTTGTGGAGTTCCTCGACATTTCCCTCTTCGTTATAGAGAGGAACGATAACAGAAATAAAGGGTTTAATGTTGGCATTTTCCATGTTTTTATGGTAACCTAAAAACGTAATTTAAGCAAAAATAATATCATAAATTGGATAAAATTGCAACCCCGCAGAAAATTAAACTAAACACGAAAGTTGCCGTTATCATCATATCATTAATCACCAGTCTCACGGCTTGCTATTTTGCCGCACCCACTGTTTTCGGCGGACGGGACCAAGGAGCCATCGCTATCGCGGCAATAAACCTCACAAAATTCAAGTCTTTTACTTTCTCAACCCCGGTTTCCAAGGATTTATTCCAAAAATACGGCTCCGGAAAAGCGCTCAACTTTCCGGGATTTGATTATACGAAAGACGGAAGGCTCGCCTCCCGCTTTCCAAAAGCTTATATCGTTTATCTTGCCGGCTGCTATTCTCTTTTCGGTCTTAAAGGAATTCAATTTGTCAACTTCGTTCCCCTCTTTTTGTTTTTCACTCTTTTTTGGCTGACTCTGCGGCAGTTTTTTCCGGAAAAAATTTCTTTTCTCGGATTCCTCACTGCCGCGACATTTTTTCCATTTCTTTGGTTTGCTAAATACACCCTTACCGAAATTTTCATGCTTTTTTTAGTTTGGACGGGAATATATTTTTTGCTGAAATTTCAAGGTTCGACCTTAAAAAGCGAAAAGGTCGAACCTTTTTATCTTTATATCTCACTCGCCGTCTTCGGGCTCTCGGCACTCGCAAGGATTGAAGGAATTGTTTTTTATTTATTGGCAGTAATTTATTCACTCTTCTTGTTGTCATCCCGAGCGCAGTCGAGGGATCTACGCGCACTAGCAAATAGTAAGCCACTGCCTGCTAACGCAGATTCCTCCACGCGCTCCGATGCAACATCGGAGCTTAGTCGGAATGACAAAATGAAGACTTTATTAATAATTTTTACCTTATTTCTGCTAATTTTATATGGGTCTCTCAATTTTCCCGCTTTTCTCGACAGCGCCAAAAATATCGTCAAAGCGTTCTTGCCAAATTCGACCAAAAATTCCGCGCTGTCAATTAATCTTTATTCTCATCTTTTCACATTATTTCTCAATTACGGCTTCTTGATTTATGTCGTCTTGGGAATGGCCGGGATTATCTTGCTGGCAAAAAAAATCAGGAATAACTGGACGAAACCCGAATTTCTGATAATCTCTATTTTATTTCCGTCATATTTCTATTTCATTTCCCCGATGATTTCCCTTGACGATCCCTGGCTTTTCCGCCGTTTTGTTTTTTCCGTGTTTCCGTCTCTTATCTTCTATTCAATATATTTTCTGAACCGATATAACAAAAATAAGATACTAATTAATGCAATTTTTGCAGCCCTAATAATTTCTAATTTGCTGATTACGAGCCAATACGTCACTTACAGCGAAAATAAAAATCTCCTGCCGCAAGTCGAGAGCTTATCAAAAAAATTCGGCGACAATGACTTGATTCTCATTGACCGCCTGGCTTCCGGCTCCGGCTGGTCGCTCATTTCCGAACCGCTTTCAGCCTTATACAATAAGCAAGCTGTCTATTTCTTCAATGCCGAGGATCTCAAATTCATTGACCGAAATAATTTTAAAAATGTTTATCTTATCGCTCCTCTTGACGGAAAACAAACATGGCATGACAATCTAAACAAGGAACTTGCCAGCACGGTCGCAATTGACAATAATTATCTCAAGGAATCAGACAGGCTTTTTTCTCTTTCGCAAAACTTTGACACGATAATAATTAGTGGCATTTGGAAAATAAAATAAACACTATGAAAATTTTGGTCACAGGTGGTGCAGGGTTTATTGGTTCGCATTTAGTCGATGCCTTAATCGCCAAAAAGCATCGGGTTTTTGTGATTGACAATCTATCCACCGGATTCAGAAAAAACATCAATCCAAAAGCAAAGTTCTATAAAGCTGATCTCACAAATTATAAATTAATAAACAAAATAATAAAAAAAGAAAGACCGGAAGTTGTCTTTCATCAAGCTGCACAAATGGATGTGCGAAAATCCGTCGAAAACCCTCTTTTTGACGCGGAAAATAATATATTGGCAAGTATCAATCTCATTAAAACATCGCACGAAAACAAAATAAAAAAATTTATCTTTGCCTCAACCGGAGGTGCTATTTACGGCGACACTAAAAATCGGCCAACCAGCGAAAAAGAATCTGAATGGCCGCTCTCTCCTTATGGAATCGCCAAACTGGCAATTGACAAGTTTCTGAATTATTACCACGAAGTTCACGGCCTGAATTTCACTTCTCTTCGCTACGCCAACGTCTATGGCCCGCGCCAAAATCCGCATGGCGAAGCCGGCGTCGTGGCAATATTTCTAAAAAAAATGCTTCGCGGTGAACAGCCGACAATCAACGGCAACGGAAAACAGACAAGGGATTATGTTTATGTTGACGATATCGTAAACGCGAATCTCCTCGCGTTAAAAAATTTCAAAAAAAGCGGGATCTACAATGTCGGAACCGGAAAAGAAATAAACGTAAATGAATTATTCTGGGAAATAAACAAGCACTTCCAAAACAAATTCAAAGAATTTCACGGCCCGGCAAAAATCGGTGAGCAAAAAACAAGCTGTTTGAGTTATGCAAAAATAAAAAAAGACTTCGGCTGGCAGCCGAAAGTGAATTTCGAGGAAGGAATCAAAAAAACTTACGGATGGTTTAAAAAAAATCATGCTTGAGAAAATCAAAAATTCAAAAAACCTGCTCAACCAGCTCCAAAAAGATTCTATCTTTTTGGAAAGTGTGGAAAACGCCAGGCAGATTATAGTTGAGTCCTTGGAAAACAAGGGAAAATTGATGACCTGCGGAAATGGCGGAAGCGCTACGCAGGCTTCGCATATGGTCGGCGAATTTGTAGGATGTTTTGCTTTTGACCGGCCGCCGCTTCCGGCAATTTCTCTTTTTGATCTGGCGACAACAACCGCCGTCGGAAATGACTATGGTTATAACGACATATTTTCCCGCTTCGTTGACAGCTTGGGCAATGAAAATGATATACTTTTTTCAATCAGCACCAGCGGAAATTCCGAAAATTGCCTGAAAGCGATGAAATCGGCCAAGAAAAAAAATATCAAAAATATCGCTCTTCTCGGAAAAGACGGCGGGAAAATGAAAGATTTGGCTGATGTTGCGATTATCGTCCCGTCAAATGACACTCCCCTTATTCAGGAAACCCATCTGATGGTGATTCACTGGCTGTGCGAGGAAGTGGAGAAATATTTTTTTAGAAAATGATCACGCCTGTCATCCCCGCGCAAGTGGGGATCCAGAAAAAAAGAGCTAATAAACGAATTTAAAAAAACTAGATTCCCGCTTTTTCGGGAATGACAAAACACAATTATGATTTCTATTAATCGCGTCAAAGAAATCCTGCAAAAAGCAAAAGGGAAACCCGTCCTCGCCTGCGGCGATGTGATGCTTGACGCTTACCTTACCGGCCACGTCGAAAGATTTTCCCAGGAAGCGCCTGTCCCGATAATAAGGGTTAATGATGAGCAATTTTTTCCCGGCGGAGCCGGAAACGCCGCTAATTGCATGGCAACCATCGGACTTACTCCCCATCTGGTGGGAGTGATTGGAGACCGGGGAAGAATAAAATATTCAGAGATACTGGAAGAAGAGTATAAAAAACGCGGAATTATCACCCATTTCAGCCTTGACCCGAACCGCAAAACCACTCTTAAATTGAGATTGGTAGCCGTAAAAACCACCAAACAGCATGTCGCCCGGGTTGATATGGAGGACACGAAACCCTTGAATGCCGAAAAAGAAAAGGAAATCGCGGATTATATAAAAAGTTTATCCAGGGAATTGAAACCGTCGGTTATTTCAATCCATGACTATAAAAAGGGCTTTTTGACGGAAAATGTTTTTTCTTCCATTTGCGAGATTTCGAAAAAGAACAAAATTCCGATTTTTGCCGATCTCAAGCAGGATACCTTCGTGAAATTTCGCCATTTGATAAAAGCGCCGGAATTATTTTTCCTGAAACCCAACCGGATAGAATCAGTGGAAACAGCCAAGACCCTGAATGGTTTTGACAAAGACGGCAACACCGACGAGGAACTGACAGAAGTCGCCAAAATAATCCAAAAAGAAACTCCCATTCAGATAATCATCACCCGCGGAAGAAAAGGAGCAGTCCTTTTTGAAGCCGGGAAGGATCCGTATTTTGTTCGCGCTAAAGAAATCGAAGAGCAATTTGA
>PFVO01000001.1 GCA_002790655.1 Candidatus Moranbacteria bacterium CG_4_9_14_3_um_filter_44_28
CGTGTTTCGCGAAGAACATTCACCTTGATTTCCCCCGGATATTTAAGCTCCTGCTCGATTTTATCCGCGATTGACCGGGCGAGTTTCATCGAACCAAGATCGTCTATTTGATCCGGCTTCACAAAAACCCGGATCTCTCTCCCGGCCTGAATGGCGTAAGCTCTTTCCACGTTCTCAAAAGATGTTGCCACTTTCTCAAGATCCTCGAGGCGCTTGAGATAATCTTCAAGCGTGTCTTTTCTGGCTCCCGGCCGCGAAGCGGAAAGGGCATCCGCCGCACCGATTATCATTGCCTCATTGCTTTCGAAAGGATAATCCTCGTGATGAGATTTCATCGCGTCAATCACCGCTTTTTCAATCCCGAATTTTTTGAGGATATTGATTCCGATTTCAATATGTGTTCCTTGAACCTCGTGATCAACCGCTTTTCCAATATCATGAAGAAGTCCCGCTTTCTTGGCAACGCTGACATTCGCTCCCAGTTCCGCCGCCAGTGCCCCGGCTAAATGCGCCACTTCAAGAGAATGCAACAGCACATTTTGTCCGTAACTTGTCCGAAAACGCAGTCTTCCAATGAGTTGGATTAATTTTGGATCAAGGCCGGCCACGCCGACATCATAAGCCGCTGCTTCCCCGGCTTCTTTGATTTTGTTGTTCACTTCCGTTTTGGCAAAATTCACCGCTTCCTCAATTCTGGTCGGATGGATCCGGCCGTCTTCAATCAATCTTTCGAGCGCCAGACGAGCAATTTCCCGCCGCACCGGATTAAAGCCGGATATGACAATGGCTTCCGGCGTATCATCAACGATTACTTCAATGCCCGCAAGCCTCTCAAGCGTTTTGATGTTTCTTCCTTCCCGGCCGATGATTCTTCCCTTGAGCTCATCCGAGGGAATAGCAACTGTTGAGGTGGTTGTTTCGGAAGCGTGACTGCCTGCGTACCTTTGCATAGCCTGGCTCATAATGCTCCGCGCTTTTTTCTCCAATTCCTCGTGTCCCTGCTGTTCCATTTTCTTGATTTTTTCAGCCAGCGCTTCTCTGTTCTGATCTTCCGCCAGCTGCAGGAGAACTTTTTTCGCTTCTTCTTTGGAAAGACCGGCAATTTTTTCCAGGCGTTTCAATTGCTCCTGACGGGCGCTTTCCGTCTCTTTTCTGATTCTCTTGATCTCCTCCGCTTTTCGAATGAGAAGTCCTTTTCCCCTCTCAAGTTCGTCTAATTTTTTATCCAGCGTCTCCTCACGAGCCCTCAGCCTTTTCTCCAGATGAAAAATCTGCTCTTGTCTTTTTCTTTCTTCTTTTTTGGCCTCTTCCAGAATCTCAACCGATTTTTTCTTGGACGCCAAAAGCACCGCCTCGGCTTCAGCCTTGGCGTCTTCGACCATTTTGTTCATTTTTCCCTCCGCGGTTCCTAACTGCTTCTTAGCAATTGACTGGCGGGCAAAATATCCCAAAACCGAGCCAACCACCAAACTCAAAATTCCAATAAAAAGAAGTCCCAGGCTTAATTCCATAGTTTTTTTCTCTATTCAGTTGATAACAGCCTGACAACATTCGGATAATTTTTACAGATTTAAAGTTTGCTCTAATTTAAAATTTTAAATTTAAAATTTAAAATTCTTTAGATATGTTACCAATGAATTCAATAATTAATTACCAAAAGGTATGATAAAGCAATTTATCTTTTTTGTCAAAGTCCTGTTTAATATGATAAAATCTAATCGTAAAATTAAAATTGGTCACTTATTGAAAATGATCAAGCCTACATTTCTCATTGTCCTCGACGGCTGGGGTGAAAATCCAAATTACGAAGGAAACGCCATCGCCCAAGCCAATACTCCGACGATCGACAAACTCTCCCGATATTATCCTCAAATACTGCTCCAGGCCTCGGGCATTTCTGTCGGCCTTCCCTGGGGCGAGATGGGAAATTCAGAAGTGGGACATCTCACTTTGGGGACGGGACGCATCATGTATCAAAACCTTCCCAGAATAACACTGGCTATTCAGGATGGAACCTTTTTCAAAAACGAAGCGCTCCTGGCCGCGGCCGAGAACGTAAAAAAGAACGGGAGCGCTCTCCATATCATGGGACTAGCTTCTAACGGCGGCGTTCACAGCTCGCTCGACCACTTGTACGCCCTTCTTGAATTTGCAAAGAACAACAAGCTTCCAAAAGTGTATTTTCACTTGTTCACCGACGGCCGGGACGCCCCTCCCCGCTCCGGCGAAAAGATCATCGAAGACATTGAAATCCGCTTGAGCGAATACGGATGCGGAAAAATCGCCTCAATTTGCGGCCGCTATTTCGCCATGGACCGAAACGACAATTGGAACCGGACCGAAAAAGCCTACAATCTCCTGACCCTTGGAAAAGGTAAAAAGGAGAAAGACGCTCTCGAAGCCATAAAAAAATCATATAAATCCGGCATTACCGATGAATTTGTCGAGCCTACGCTGATTGAAGGAGCTGAAGGAGAATCGAGAACCATCGGCGACAAAGATTCTGTTATTTTTTTCAACTTTCGCGAAGACAGAGCCAGGCAGCTGACAAAAGCTTTTTCCCTTCCCACTTTTTCCAAGTTTCCAAGGAAAAAATATTTGCCTGAAATTGAATTTGTCTCACTGATTCAATATGAAGAAGCGCTTCCCGTAAGAGCCGCTTTTCCGCCAATTGCCATCAAAAATTGTCTCGGGGAAGTGATAAGCCAGGCGGGGCTTCACCAGCTTCGAATCGCCGAAACGGAAAAATACGCCCACGTGACCTATTTTTTCAACGGCGGAAAAGAGGAGCCTTTTCCAAATGAGGATCACATTCTTGTTCCTTCACAGGCGGTCCCTACCTACGATAAAGTTCCCGAAATGAGCGCTCCTGCCATAACTGAAAAAGTACTGAAAGAGCTTGGCAAGGGAAAATATTCTTTTGTCCTTATGAATTTTGCCAATCCCGACATGGTGGGCCACACCGGAAAGATGGAAGCTACCATTTCAGCTATCGAAACAGTTGATGAGTGCCTCGGGAAACTTATTCCGCAGTTCGTCAATCTTGACGGGACTGTTTTCATAACCGCCGACCACGGAAACGCGGAAGAAATCACAAACCCGAAAACCGAAGAAGTCAATACGGAACATTCGATTTTACCCGTGCCTTTTTGGTACATAACTTCCCGAAACCAGCGCGAGAAAACAGAATCGGAAATTTTGGAAAGCAAAAATAACGTAAAGGGGATCTTGAGCGACGTCGCGCCGACAATTCTTGCCTCCATGAACCTAAAAATCCCGCCGGAGATGACGGGACAGAATCTGCTGGATATTTTGAAATAATCGCCGAAGAGCCTAGTCAAACAAAAGGAGTAATGCCATTATCGCAATTCCAAGAATCATCGCTGCCAACTGCCCGATCGAGGCAGTTATTTTTGTTTCGTGCTTGAGCTCGGGGATGAGGTCGGACCCGGCGATATACAAAAATCCGCCGGCGGTTACCGGAAGCAGATACAAAATCTTCTCCTGCAAATATGATCCGAGAAAAAGGGTCAGCGCCGCACCGACTATGGCAGTTGTTGCCGAAAGGAAATTAAAAAGGAGAGCTTTTCTGAACGTCAGACCTCCAAAAAGGAGCACTCCGAAATCACCAATTTCCTGCGGTATTTCGTGAAGTATCACCGCTATCGAAGTCGTGATCCCAAGCGGGATACTCACCAAAAAACTTCCCGCAACAAGAATACCATCAATAAAATTGTGCACGAAATCTCCAATAATGTTCATAAAAACAACCGGATGAAGATGTTTTTCCGATTCAAGCACATGGCAATGCCGCCAGTGAATGAATTTTTCGAGAATGAAAAAGAAAATTATGCCCAAAAGAACAAGGAGGGATACTGTGAGACTTGATCCAATCTCTTCAAATGATTCGGGAAGAAGATGAATCAGGGCATCACCAAAAAGAGCGCCGGCGGCAAAACTGACAATAAACACAATCGCTTTTCTCAACTTTTCCCTCCCTATGGAAAAAGTGAAGATGCCGATGAGTGAAACAAGACTGATGATTGTTACGCTTGCCAGAGTATAAATCCAGATATTCATTTTGTAAGATTATTTATGAAATTATATTCTTCTTCGCGTTCCGGATGAGCGACAAGTTCAATTTTTCCATCCGGAAGACTCTCAAAAAATTTTTGCGGTTCTTTTATCCAATCCAGATTCACGCAATAATCGTAAGATTCCAACCGGGAATTGATGAATTTTTTTCTATCTCTTCCCCAAAAAGACCTTAATATGCCCGAAACGAGGCGGTTTTTCCCGGCCGCGAGGATTTTTCCAAAACGAATTCGCCCTATCCCATGCTTTTTGGCCAGTTTCAGCGCAACGGGAAAGTAAACCGGAAAAAAGTGATCATAGCGGTGGGAGTTTATCCCGTCCGGCGTTTTCCCAACAATATTAATAAATTGTCTAATTTGACCGTCCCAGTCTTTTTCTATCCTTTTTTTCCCTCCCAGCAAGCCGAAAAGATAATTTTCAAAAAAAATAAGACACCTTCTGAAGAAGCCTTCTTTTATTCTTTTTCTGTCTTCCAGACGATTTCTTAAAATCAAATGAACATCGAGTTTAACCCCTGTATTCGCGAGGGTTTTTAGCTCTTCCTTGCCAAAATTTCCGTCCGATATCACCGAAACGCGATCCAGCTTTCCTGATTGTGCCAGCTTCAAAATATTTTTGTTCGCCAGCTCGCTTTTTCCAAAATCATCGGCGGAGATTATTATTTTTTTTCTGTATTTTTTTTCA
>PFVO01000044.1 GCA_002790655.1 Candidatus Moranbacteria bacterium CG_4_9_14_3_um_filter_44_28
CACACTCAAGCAAAAATATGATAAAGAAGTTGTCAAAGCCTTCCGGAAAAAGTTTGACGCGAAGAGCGTGATGGCGGTGCCGAGAATCACGAAAGTGGTGATTAATGCCGGAATTGGAAAATATCTGAAAGAAAAAGAAGCTATTGATGAAATAGTTGAAAGTCTCAAAGTTATTTCAGGGCAAAAACCGGTTTTTGCGAAAGCAAAGAAATCGATTTCCGGGTTCAAGATTCGTCAGAATCAGGAAATTGGAGTGGTACTAACACTTCGAGGGAAAAGAATGTGGCACTTTTTGGAAAAATTGGTGCATTCAGCTTTGCCTCGGGTGCGTGATTTTCGGGGAATTGATCAGAAAAATTTTGACAAGCAGGGAAATCTCAATATATCCGTCAAAGAACAGATTGTGTTTCCGGAGGTTGTCGCAGAGAACGTGAAAAATGTTTTCAGTTTTCAGATAACGGTGGTGAATACCGCAAAGAGCAAAGAAGAAGGAGTTGAACTGTTTAGGATGTTGGGATTTCCGATTAAATCGGAATAAAGAATTAAGAATTTAGAATTAAGAATGGCCAAGACATCCACTGAAGCCAGAGCTCAAAAAAAGCCGAAGTATTCCACTCGCGTCGTGCGGCGCTGTTGGCGCTGCGGCCGGAAGCACGGATATATGCGGGATTTTGAATTGTGCCGGATATGTTTTCGGGAATTGGCCAGTCAAGGAGAAATTCCCGGGGTGAAAAGATCAAGCTGGTAAATATTATGGATTCAATCAGTGACATGCTAACCAGAATAAGGAATGCGACTCGGGCCGGACACGCTGAAGTCCTGGTTCCGTTTTCGAATTTAAAAATGAAGATTGCCGAAGTTCTTGAAAAAAAGGGATTCATTCAGAGGGCTGAAATTGCGGAGGGAGAAGTGCCAAGAAATAAAATAAGAATAGTTTTGAAATATATAAAAAATGAAAAGGGCGGTCAGATTTCATATATTCAAGGGCTGCGGCGGATTAGCAGGCAGGGTCAGAGAATTTACGCGGGAAAGAGTAATTTGCCATTTGTCAGAGGAAAATACGGTTTTGCTATTATTTCGACCTCAAAGGGGTTGATGACAAATGACGAGGCCAGAAAAGCAGGAATGGGGGGAGAAGTAATATGCGAAGTTTGGTAACAAAAACATGTCAAGAATAGGCAAAAAGCCAATCGGAATTCCCGAAGGCGTTGAAATAAAAATTGCCGGCAGAAAGATCTCCGTGAAAGGGCCGAAGGGTTCGCTTGATTTTGAGTTTCATTCAAACACGAAGGTAAAAATAGCCGGCAGAGAGATAAAAGTTTCCGTTGATAAAGAAACCAAACAATCCAAAGCTCTTTGGGGATTGACCCGGATGCTTGTTGCGAATATGATCGAGGGTGTAACGAAAGGTTTTGAAAAGCAAATCGAGCTTCAGGGAGTCGGTTTTCGTATGGCAGTGCAAGGAAAGAAAATCAGTATGGCCTTGGGATTTTCTCATCCCGTAGAAGTAGAGATTCCCGGGGGATTGGAAGCCAGAATTGACAAAAATGTTTTGACAATTTCAGGCATTGACAAACAGGCAGTCGGTCAGTTTGCCGCTTCCTTGCGGGCGCTGAAGAAAGCCGAACCGTATAAGGGAAAGGGTTTTCGATATGTCGGAGAGGTCGTGAAGAAAAAAGTCGGGAAGAAAGCAGTGGGGGCGGAAAAATAACAGGGCTTAGTGATCAATTAACAGTATTATGAATAAAAATAGTTTGAGAAAAAGAAGAATTAGGCGAGTTAGGACAAAAATTTTCGGAACGGCCGATTGTCCGAGGCTTTGCGTATTTCGGAGCCTCAAACACATTTACGCGCAGCTTATTAATGACGAAACAGGAAAAACTCTAGCTTCTTTTGACAGCCGAAAATTGAAGAACGCAAAAAACGATGCAGGAACGGCCAAAAGAGTCGGCGAAGAAATTGCCAGGCTTGCCAAGGAAAAAAAGATTGAAAAAGTCTTTTTTGATAAGCACGGATACAAATATCACGGCAAAGTGAAAGCCTTGGCGGAAGGGGCGAGAGAAGGAGGACTAATATTTTAGAATTTATCTATGGCAAGAAAAAGGTTTTCCAGAAAAGAACGATCCGAGTTTGAACAAAAGCTTCTGGAATTGGCAAGAGTAACGCGTGTCGTGAAGGGCGGGCGGCGTTTTCGTTTCCGAGCCGTAGTGGCAGCCGGAAATCGAAACGGAAAAGTTGGCATTGGTGTTTCGAAGGGCGTGGATGTAAGTGAAGCAGTGCGAAAAGCTTTTAATAGTGCAAGAAGGAATATGATTCAAGTAAAGAGATATAATAACACGATTGCTTGCAAAGCGGAGGCTAAAGTGGGAAGCGCAAAAGTATTAATCAAGCCGGCCAAGCCCGGCCGGGGAATTGTCGCCGGCGGTGCGGTGCGGGCGGTGGTTGAAATGGCCGGAATTCGCGATATTGTTTCCAAATCGCTCGGGTCAGCCAATAAGTTGAGCGTGGCAAGGGCGACAGTGAAAGCGCTGGAGCAGGTGAAAGTGTTGAGTGGGAGAGAGAAATAATCTTTACGAATTACGAATTTTATACGAATATACGAATCAATTTTATTTCACGAAACCGGTATTTGCACATTCATTTGTATATTCGTACTTGATTCGTAATTCGTAAAGAAAATTCATGCAGATTCATCAACTTCGAGTAAAAAATCAAAAGCCCAAAAGACGCATAGGGCGCGGTGGAAAAAAAGGTACCTACTCCGGACGCGGCGTAAAAGGGCAGAAATCCCGTTCGGGTGTTAAAATCAACCCGATTTTTGAGGGTGGCCGTTCAACACTCATCGAACATTTGCCAAAAATGCGCGGTTTCAAATCAATCTATCCCAAAAATCAGATCGTCAGCCTTGAAAAACTGGACAAGTATTTCAAAGACGGGGATGTTGTGAGTCCGATTACTTTGCGCGAAAAGAGATTAATACGTAAAATAAAAGTGCCGGTCAAGATTTTAGGAAGCGGGGAAATCACAAAAAAGTTGACGATTGAAAAGTGTCTGGTTTCGAAGAGTGCGGAAGAAAAGATCAAGAAAGCGGGGGGAAAAATACTTTAATTTTCAATTTTCAATTCACAATTTTCAATTAATGATCAATTCATAAATTTTCAATTTTCAAACATTGGAAATTGGATCATTGAAAATTTATTGAAAATTGAAAATTGATAATTGGAAATTTTCCGTCTACTATGCTTGAAAAAATACTCCAAGTTTTCAAAATCAAGGAACTTAGAAATAAAATTCTTTTCGTTTTTGGCATTCTTGTTGTTTTCCGCCTGGCGGCCAATATTCCCGTTCCGGGAGTGAATGTTGAACAGTTGCGCCAGTTTTTTGAAAACAATCAGTTTTTCGGTCTGCTGAACATGTTTTCCGGCGGCGGACTTCGCAATATCTCGATTGTGATGCTCGGTGTCGGGCCGTACATCACCGCTTCGATCATAATGCAACTTCTGACGATGGTTGTCCCGAAGCTCGAACAAATCTACAAAGAAGAAGGCGAAGCCGGCCGGCAGAAATTCAATATGTGGACGCGTTGGCTCACGGTGCCTCTCGCTGGCCTTCAGACTTTCGGGATGATTTCTCTTTTTCGCTCGCAAAATATTCTCGGAAATCTGACTAGTTTTCAACTGGGAACGATTATCATGACGGCGACAGCCGGAACGATATTTCTCATGTGGCTGGGAGAGCTTATCACCGAAAAGCAAATCGGAAACGGGGTTTCGATAATCATTTTCGCCGGAATCGTGGCTGGACTTCCAACTGGAATTTCGCAAACATTGGTTATCTGGGATCCGGCCAAAGTTTTCACGTATATCGGCTATGCCGTATTCGCGCTGCTGGTCATCGCCGCGGTTGTTTTCATCACCGAAGGCCAGCGGAATATCCCCGTTTCCTACGCCAAGAGGGTGCGGGGAAACCGGATTTATGGCGGAACTTCGACCCATCTTCCCCTGCGGGTCAATCAAGCCGGAGTCATTCCGATAATTTTCGCGATGTCGATTATGCTTTTTCCGGGAATGATTGCTAATTTTTTCATCCACGCGTCAAATCCAGCGGTTGCGAATATTGCCAGCTCCGTGAACAATATTTTCAAAAACCAGTGGTTTTACGGCTCGCTCTATTTTATTCTTGTTGTCCTTTTTACCTATTTCTATACCGCCGTCACTTTTGATCCCCGTCAAATCGCCGAAAATTTGCAAAAAAACGGAGGGTTTGTTCCGGGAATTCGCCCCGGTCAGACGACGGCTGAATATCTCCACCGGGTGCTGAACCGTATCACTCTTACCGGCGCCCTATTCTTAGGCGCGATTGCCGTTCTTCCGTTTGTTGTTCAGGGACTGACCAATATCCAGACTCTTACTATCGGCGGAACGGGACTTTTGATCGTGGTGAGCGTCGTGATTGAAATAATGAAGCAGATCGAATCGCAGATGATTATGAGAGACTATGAAGGCTTTTAGGGCACGAATTAATCTGTGTATAATCTGTAGCATGAACATCATCATTCTCGGTCCTCAAGGTTCCGGAAAAGGAACTCAAGCGGAAATGCTGGCCAAGAAATACAATCTTGAGCATATCGATATGGGAAAGTTTCTGCGGGAAGTTGCCAAGCAAAATACTCCGCTCGGAAAAGAAGTTTATCAAATTCAAAATGTAACCAAAACTTTGGTTCCAAGCCGGATTTTAAAAGAAGTTTTGCGTCTCAAACTGAATTCGCTTCCAAGGGAGCAGGGAGTTATTTTTGAGGGCGTGCCAAGAAAAATTGATCAACAGAAATATTTAGAGGAAGAACTCATCGAGTCCGGTCGAAAGATCAATGCGGTGGTTTTCATAAATATTCCGGAAGAGGAATCAATAAAAAGAATATCAAAACGCTGGACCTGCAGGAAAGGGCACCCGCTCATTATGGGGAAAGATGTTTATAGCGACAAGGACAAATGTCCGATTGACGCAAGCGCTATCTTTCAGCGAATAGACGATTCGTCCGAAGGAGTCCGAAAAAGATTACAAGTGTACGAGGAGGAAACAATGCCGGTGATAGAAAACTATCGCCAGAGGAAACTGCTGATTGAAGTTGACGGAAGGCCGAGTATTGAAGAAGTGCGCAATAGTATTTTAACGCAAATTGAAAAGCGGAATTTTTTCTAAATAAAGAAGCGATCCATGGACCGCTTCGGCAAAAAGGTAATCGAATATCTCCCATATACCCAAGATGATTACTCCCGATAAGACAGAAATCAAAGTGAAAATGACAATTCTCCAGATAAGATTCATCCAGAACTTCAGTCCGGATATTTTAAGAAGCCTAACCGTTGGGCTAAGGAACGAAAACTTCCGGATGGAAGAGATAATTGACAACGTTGTGATGAGCGTGAATATTATCACACTTGTTAAAACCCATCTTTTGAAGAACATGGTTCACCTCCTTGAGATAGTATAAAAAGAATAGCTTATGATTTCCATAAAGTCAACCGAAGAAATCAAAATAATGCGCGAGGGCGGGCGGATTTTGGCCGGGATTCTTGAAAAATTGCAAAAACATGTGCGGCCCGGCGTCAGCGCGAAAAAACTGGATGAGCTTGCCCGCGAGCTTGTTTTTTCATCGGGCGCAAAGCCTTCATTTCTTGATTACAAACCCAACGGGCGGGGCCATGGTTACCCGGCAGCCCTTTGCGTTTCGATTAATGACGAAATCGTTCACGGCCTGCCGCTTGAGAACAAGATTATTTTCGAAGGCGATTTGGTGAAACTGGATATAGGTGTGGAGTATAAAAAACTCCATACCGACGCGACGATTATGATCGGCGTGGGAAAAATATCCTCCTTTGCTAAAAAATTGATGAAAGTGACAGAAGAATGTCTGGCGTTAGGAATCAAAAAAATTAGATCGGGCGTAACTTTGAATGATTATGCGAAAGCAATTCAGACTCATGCCGAGAAAAACGAATTTTCGGTGGTTCGGGATCTCGTAGGCCATGGCGTCGGCCGTTCCATTCACGAACCCCCGCAGATTTTGAACTACGCTGACCCGCGGATGGAGAAAATAATCTTGAAAGAAGGAATGACTCTGGCGCTGGAACCCATGATAAACGAAGGAAGTTGGGAAATAGTTTTGGGCGATGATAGCTGGACATATCGAACTGCCGACGGCAAACTGAACGGCCACTGGGAACATACGGTTGCGGTGACGAGGGAAGGGTGCGAGGTATTAACTAAATTGTAATTTATTATGATAAAGAAATTTCTCGGCATAGATTATGGAAAATCGAAAATCGGTCTCGCGATGACGGACAGCGAGACGCGGATGGCTTTTGCGTATGGGACGCTGGATAATGACAAAAATTTACTGCAAAAATTGGCGGAGATTATTGAAAAGGAAAATATTTCAAAGGTTATAATCGGCATATGCGTAGAGGTTAAACCTCTACGATTATCCGACAGCGAAAGGCTCGGCGAATTTCTGAAAGAGAAACTGAAAGTCGAAGTTGAGTATCAGGACGAAATGTTCACGACGCAGCAGGCCCAAAGGAATTTAATTGAAAAGGGTGTGAAGGGAATCAAAAAATACGACGATCAGGAAGCGGCGAAGATAATATTGCAGAGTTGGTTGGATAGAAAGAAATAATGTGGTAAAATAAAGGCATAAGTTGTTAATTTGCAATAGCTCTTATTTTCTGTCATCCCCGCGAAAGCGGGGATGACAAGTAGTAAAATTCCCATTCAAAATTCTATGTCCGAATCAAAACTCTATCTCTCCATTGTCATTCCTGCCTACAACGAAGGCGGACGGAAAGGAAAGGAATTCCGGAAAAATCTGGGCGATATTGTCAAATATCTGGATAAAAAAGAAATTTCCTATGAGGTGGTAGTGGTTAGCGACGGCTCTAAAGACAATACTGTTGACGTGGCGCGGGAATTTTCGAAAGTCATTAAAAAGCTCATTGTGATTGACCGGAAAGTAAACCGAGGAAAGTGGTATTCCGTTCGCGAGGGTTATCTCAAGGCTAGAGGCCAGTTTCGGCTTCTCACGGACGCGGATGGAGCGACTTCAATCACCAATATGGAAGGATTTTGGCCGCTGATGAAAAAGGGTGAAGATATCATTATTGGCTCGCGTGATCTCAAAGAAGCTAGAATTTTGAAACACCAGCCGAAATGGAAGGAGTTTTTGGGAAACGCCGGAAATATCCTCATTCAGTTTTTGGTGGGTCTGCGCGGTATAGAAGATACTCAGTGCGGTTTTAAAGTACTGTCAGAAAAAGCTGTGAGGGAAATCGTATCCCAATTAAAAGTTGATCGCTGGGGAGGAGATTTCGAGATGTTGGCTCTGGCAAGAAAAATGGGCTATAAAATAAACGAGGTTCCGGTTGTCTGGGTTGATGCCGGACAGAGTTTGGTGGGAGTTTCTGGATTGGGCGGTTACGGCTCAACGTTGAAGGAATTATTGCAGGTGAAGTGGAGAATGATTAGCGGTCAATATAAATATTGACCTTCACATAACACATAACACATAACATGGAACAAAAATTGTTATGTGATATGTGTTCCATGTTATGTGATATATGTCGGAGGAAAAGAAAAATAAAATTTCAAAAATCTCCCAACTTCGCCAGGACCTCATCACCGGCGATTGGGTTATAATTGCGCTTGGCAGGGGAAAGAGACCAGGCGAATTTATAAAAAAGCGCGAGGTCTATCCGCCGCTCAAGGACAAATGCCCCTTTTGCTTTCCGGAAGAAACAGGGCAGGAAAAGGATGTTCTGGTTTTCCGCCGCGGCGACGGCGATTGGAGTTTGCGGGTTATTCCAAACAAATATCCGGCTTTTTCCCGAAACCAGCCTCTCAAATCTTTTGAAGAGGGTCCCTATTTCGGGATGAGCGGCGTTGGATATCATGAAGTGATTGTCACCCGTGACCATACACGGCAAATTGCAAATCTTGATCCGATTGAAGTGGCTGAAATAGTGGATGCCTATCAGGACAGATATATCAGCCTGATGAACAAAAAATCGGTAAATTACATTGAAATTTTCCACAATCACGGCCTCGAAGCGGGAGCCACAATCGAACACCCCCATTCACAATTGATGGCGATACCGGTGGTTTCACCGGGAGTGAAGCTGGAACTTGATGGCGCGGAAACTTATCACAAAAAAAACAGGAAGTGCGTTTATTGCGCGATTGCCGGCTGGGAGCTTCAGAATAAAAAAAGATTGCTTTTTGAAAATGATAATTTTCTGGTTTTCTGCCCCTTTTCAGCCCGGGCGGCTTTTGAAGTCTGGGTAATGCCGAAAGCTCACAAACCCTATTTTGAAAGAATCACGAATGAAGAGAAAATTGATTTGGGAGAAGCTTTGCAAAAAGCGATGCATATGATCTGGGAAACTCTCGAAGATCCGGCTTATAATTTTTATCTCCACACTTCGCCCTGTGACGGGAAAGATTATCCGCACTATCACTGGCATTTTGAAATTCTGCCGCATACGGCGACTTGGGCGGGATTTGAGTTATCGACGGGAATCGAGATTTCAACGATAGAGCCGGAGAGAGCGGCAAAAGAATTAAGGGAAAATGCATGAAACAGATTATATGCAGATTACGAACGGATTTAACACAAATAACACAAATTAGACACAGGTAACATAAATAATCTGTGTTATCTGTGCGGAATCTGTTTAAAATTTGTGTTTAATCCGCGATTTCAAATGTTTCACATAGACTATTCCTCCTGGTTTCAAAATTTCCCGCCGGAACTGGCGACATTTCTCATCGCGATGATACCGATCAGTGAGTTGCGGGCTTCCATTCCAATAGCCATCAAAGTTTACGAATTGCCGGTCTGGTCGGCTTACGCTTTCTCGGTTTTGGGGAATCTGGTGCCGATGATTTTGATTGTTCTTGTTCTTGCGCCGATTGCCGATTTCTTGTCGCGGCACATTAAGATATTTGAAAAGTTTTTTGCCTGGCTCTTCAAGCACACGCGTCATCGGGGAGAAAAGAAATTTGAAAAATGGGGGGAATTTGCCGTTTTTATCCTGACTGCGACGCCTATTCCTCTTCTCGGCGGATGGACAGGGCCTCTCGCGGCGTTTGTGTTCGACGTAAAATTAAAAAGATCCATTCCCTTAATAATTCTGGGATGCATGACAGCGGGGATTATTGTGACAGCTATTACAATATTTTCTATTAACGGGTTTTCCTAGGAAGTTATGCGAAAAAAGTTAGTAATCGGAAATCTCAAAATGAATCCCGTAACATCCGCCGAATTCGAGCGCTATTTGGATTTGCTGGAAAAGGAAACGGGAAACAAAAAATTCGAGAAAACGGAAATTGTGGTTTGTCCGCCGGTGGTATATCTCCAGAAATTGCTGGATAGAGAATTGAAAAATATCAAAGCGGGCGCGCAAAATGTCTATTGGGAATACCAAGGAGCCTATACCGGTGAAATCTCGGCCGGAATGGTGAAATCAGCAGGCGCAAATTATGCGATTGTCGGCCACAGCGAGCGAAGAAAATATTTTGACGAAAAAGAGGAAATTATCAATTTGAAATTAAAATCCATTCTTAAAAGCGGACTCAACGCGATTTTATGCGTCGGGGAAAGTATGGAAGAAAGAAAAGGGGGGCGAACGGCGACAGTGCTCAAAAAACAAGTCAAGGATTCTCTGGCCGGTATCGGAGCGGGCAAGGTTGAATACATAAGTATTGCCTATGAGCCGATTTGGGCGGTGGGGACGGACGAGCTGCCGACTTCGGACGAAATTCTTGAAGCCAAGCTCATCGTCAAAAAAGCCCTCGCGGAAATGTATTCAATGAAAACAATGGAAAAAATTCGCCTGCTTTACGGAGGAAACGTAAAATCGTATTTAGTAAATCAGGTTTGCACGGATCCGGCGATGGACGGGGTTTTGGTTGGACGGGAAAGTCTTGAGCCGTATGAGTTCGTGAAAATCGCGAAAATAATAGACGAAAGCTAGAGTTTTGAATTTTGAATCAAATTCTAATGACTTAATTTTGAAACATTATAAATTCTGTCATTCAAAATTCATTCAAAATTCGAAATTAAAAATTCAAAATTAGGATCTATGCTTGCCAGCGTAAAAGACATATTGCAGGAAGCTAAAAACAACGGTTATGCCGTCGGGGCGTTCAACGTTTTTAATATGGAAGAAGCTCAAGCCGTGGTGCGGGCGGCGGTGAAAAAACACACGCCGGTCATTTTGCAGGTTACGGAAAAAACTCTTGACTACGGCGGAGACGGTATAATATTTGACGTCGTGAAAGCCGTAATCGAGCGGGAATCGGCGACTATTCCAGTGGGTTTTCATCTCGATCACGGTCACAGCTTTGATTCTGTTATAAGAGCTATCGATGTCGGTCTTGATTCGGTGATGATTGACGCTTCGGCCTACAGCCTGCGGGAAAATATTTCCGTTACAAAGAGAGTAGTTGATTATGCCCATTCCAAAAACGTTTTTGTTCAGGCAGAAATCGGAATTGTTCCCTATCTTGGAGAAACAGATCCCAGTCCGGATTGGGAGAAAATTATGACCAATCCTCTGGATGCGAAATGGCTTGTTGAAGAAACAAAAGTCGACACTTTGGCAATTTCCGTCGGGAATGCCCATGGCTTCTTCCGTGAAAGGTCCGAGCCGGACTGGAATCGTCTCTCGGAAATAAATAAATTGATTCCCAGCATCCCTTTGGTTTTGCATGGGGCGAGCGATTGGGTGAATCATAAAGTTATTGAGGCTGTGAAACGAGGCGTAGTCTGCTTTAATGTTGATACTGATTTGCGGGTTGCCTTTAATACCGTTTTATGTCAGTTCACCCATGATAAATGCAATATTATTGATCCGCGGGTGGTTATGGCCGAGGCCCGCGCGGCGGTTCAGAAAGTGGTGGAGAATAAGATTGATTTGTTTCGAAATCCGTAGAAATGAAAACGCAAAGACCTTTCCTAACATTTAATGTTAGGAAAATGTTTTATTTTGACGTGTATTTTTATTATTCCAACCGCGATTAGGCCGCCGGCGAGGGCGGTGAAAAGCTGGGGCCAGTGCATCATAACGATGAGCGGACCGGCGATTTTTATGAAGTAAGTCGTAACGGCGAATAAAAAGAGAAATTTTGCGATTGACGCTGAAATAATGCCCGCGAGCGGGTATTTTTTTAATAAATAAAAAGCGGCGATTAAAATAATGTTCGAAATAATAATATAGGGAATCAAAACAGCCATCAGGGCGGGAAGAAGTCCACGCATGAGAGCAATCGAAGACGGCAAAGCGGCGACCAAAGCCGCGTTCACGAGTCCAACGCGCCAGACGGCTAGAAACAAAATGGCGTTCACAATTGTTCCGGTGACCCATTGATTCTGGGGAGTGTGGGCGAGAAGCGCGGGGAAGATTATCGCGGCAACCACGAAACCGATGGTCCAGGCGAGATCTTTGACTTGATAGGTTGCGATGGGAAAAGTTGTCGCAGTTGTTTCTTGTTTGTTGTTTTGAAGCACAAGATTGGTATTAATAATTTTGAATTTTTAATTTCGAATTTCGAATGAATTTTGAATGTTATAATGTTTCAAAATTAAGTCATTAGAATTTGATTCAAAATTCTAATTTCAAAATTTGAAATTTTCTACAATATATTTTACAAAACTTCCCGCTTTTCCGCAATTATGCTAAAATACTTTTATGTCTCTCCAAAAAATCCTCCTTCAGTTTGAGCCGAAACCGGAAAATTTGCTTCCGGCGCTCAAGGAAATACAAAAAGAAAACAAATACATAAACCGGGAAAATTGCCTCAAGGTCGCGAAGTATTTTTCCTTGCCGCTGGCGCAAGTCTACAGCTTTGCCAGTTTTTTTGACGAGATAAAATTGAAAAAATCCGGAAAAAAAATCATTAAAGTCTGTTCTGGCGGACCCTGCATGATGAAGAACTCGACAGAAATTGTCCGGCAGATTGAATTGCTTCTCAAAATAGAAGCCGAAAATGACGCTCATCCGAAATACAAGCTTGAATACATCAGCTGCCGGGGCTTGTGCGACCGCGGGCCAATCGTGATGGTGGACGAGCAGGTTTTTGAAAAAGTGAGACCGGAGATGGTGGATGATATAATACTAAACTATCTGTAATAATTCTAAATTCTAAATTTGAAATTAATAGAAAATGCAGATAATAACGAAAAACTGGGATAAGATAAATCCTCTTGACATCAGCTCCTATATCCGCCAGCGCGGTTATGAAGCTTTGCAAAAAGTTATCCGCGGCTGGACGCTGGAGCAAGTTGTCGCCGAAATCAAAAAATCCGGCCTTCGCGGGCGGGGCGGAGCCGGTTTTCCGACCGGAGAAAAATGGGAACTCGCGGCCAAAACCAAAGCTGATCAAAAATATTTCATTTGCAATTTTGATGAATCGGAGCCGGGTGTTTATAAGGACCGAACCATTGCCGAAAAAAATCCGCATCAAATTCTGGAAGGCTTGCTAATCGGAGCTTATGCCATCGGCGCCAAGAGAGCTTTTATATGCATCAACGGCCACTACGAAAAATCAGCCGAGATTCTAAAAATAGCTCTTGAGCAGGCCCGCGAAAAAGAATTTTCGGGAAAGGGGATTCTGGGCTCGGCAATTGATATTGAAGTGAAAATTTTCGAAGGCGCCGGCGCCTATATCTGCGGAGAAGAAACGGCGCTTTTGAACACAATTGAAGGAAAAAGGGGTGAACCGCGATTGAAGCCCCCTTATCCGCCGGTTTCCGGCCTTTTTGGAAAGCCGACAGTGGTCAATAACGCCGAAACGCTTTCTAATATTCCATATATAATAAAAAGGGGAGCGAAAACTTTTTCCCAAATCGGGTCAAGCATTTCTCCGGGAACAAAGCTTTTTGTCTTGGAGGGCGCGGTGAAGAATAAGGGAATTTTTGAGGCGCCGCTCGGGATTTCTGTTCAGGAGCTGATTTTCAATTCAATTTATGGCGGCGGACTCACAAGCGGAAAAGAATTTTGGTTTGCCCAAATCGGCGGGGCGTCAGGACGCTTAATGCCCAAAAATAAGCTGGACCAGCCTTTGATTTATGGAAATTGCGAATATCCTTTGAGTTGCGGATCGATTTTGGTCGTTGATAAGTCAGTTGACATAAAAGAAATGCTTTTCTCCTGGGCCAGTTTTTTTCACCGCGAATCCTGCGGGAAATGCGTGCCGTGCCGGGAAGGGACATATCGCCTTTGGGAGATCGCAAAGCGCTTGAAGAACAATGACTCTAAGGGGTGCGACCAGAAAAACATTGAGGACATTTTGTGGACTTTGTCGAACACTTCTTTTTGTCCGTTTGGAAATTTTGCGGCGATTGCGTGGGGAGACGCAATTAAAATGTTTAGAAAAGAAATATTCAATTAGCTTTTACGAATTACGAATCTATACGAATATACGAATGCAAAAATATTCGTAATTAGTATATTCGTAGAGCGAAGCGGATTCGTAATTCGTAAAGAATATCATGCAGATAAAAATAAATAACAAAATTTACGAGGCAAACGAAGGCGAAACAATTCTCGCTATTTGCAAACGAAACGAAATTCGAATTCCGACGCTTTGCGTCCACCCGGATCTTCTGCCGAGCGAGGGCATCTGCCGAATGTGTCTGGTTGAGACAAATATGTCTAAATGTCTGGTGCCTGCCTGCGTTCAAAAAATTTGCGGAGGGCTGGAAGTTTTCACAGAGACGGAAAAAGTGAACAAGGCTCGTAAAATCAATCTCGAACTCCTTTGGATGGATCACGCGGGGAAATGCGCTTCTTGCAGGCGGAACGGAAGGTGTGAGCTGCAGAATTTAGCTGAAGAATACGACATTGATGAATTCAAATTCGTGCCCCGAAGAAAAGAACTGAAAAGTGAAGATGAGCTGGATCTTCTCAAAGACAACTGGTCGCATGTGGTGCTGGATGAAAAAAATTCAAGCATCGCCCGGGACAGCCAGTATTGCATCGAATGCCGCCGCTGCGTCAAAATCTGCCGCGATATGCAAACAATTGAAGCTTATGGAATGAATTACCGAAGCTCCAAAACGAATATCGGCACGCCTTATGAAATTCCGCTCGACTGCATTTTTTGCGGCCAGTGCTCGGTTGTTTGTCCCACGGCGGCGATCACGGAAAAAGAAGACATCGAAAAATTCGAAAAAGCGCTGGCCGATCCCAAGAAGATGGTGATTGTTCAAACGGCTCCCTCGGTGCGCTTCACTTTTTCGGAAGAATTCGGGATGCCAGCCGGGACTTTTTGGGAAGGGAAATTGGTTGCCGCGCTGAAAGTTTTGGGATGCGACAAAGTTTTTGACACGGTTCTCGGAGCGGATCTCACGATTATTGAAGAAGCTCACGAGCTTATTTATCGGGTAAAGCACAAGGGGACTCTTCCGATGTTCACCAGCTGTTGCCCGTCCTGGATTTTGTATGTCGAAAAATACTATCCGGAATTTATTCCCAATCTTTCCAGTTGCAAATCACCCCAGCAGATGCTGGCGCCGCTCATAAAAACATATTACGCCGAGCGGGAAAAAATAAATCCGGAGAATATCGTTTCGGTTTCGGTGATGCCCTGTACTTCAAAAAAATATGAAGCGGAAAGAAAGGAAATGAACGCAAGCGGTTATCGGGATGTTGATGTGGTTCTCACCGTTTGCGAATTGGCGCGTCTTTTGAGGAAAAGAAGAATTGATCCGGCGAAACTCAAGGAAAAAAAATTTGATCCGGCACTTGGCATTTCAACCGGAGCAGGGATGCTGTTTGCCCAAAGCGGGGGAGTGATGGAAGCGGCTCTTCGGACAGCCGTGGAAAAAATCACCGGCGAGGAACTTGGAAAAGTGGAATTTGAAATGGTTCGCGGAGAATCAGGCGCCCGCTGCGCGGAGATCGAAATTGATGACCTAAAATTGAGAGTGGCGGTTGTTCACGAGATACATAATGCCAGAGATTTGCTCGAGAGCATGAAAAAAGGCGAGAGTAATTATCACTTTATCGAAGTAATGGCTTGTCCTAATGGTTGTATTGGAGGAGGTGGACAACCCGTTCCGACGGGCCCGGCAGTTCGCAAAGCGCGAATTGCGGGCGTATTGAGCCGAGATAAGGGAATGCCCATCCGAAAATCTCACGAAAACCCGGTGCTGAAAAAAATCTATAAGGAATTTCTCGGCCATCCCGGGAGCGAAAAAGCGGAAGAGTTGTTGCATAGTGAGGCGGGGCAGACTGCTGTTGGTGGCGGTTGATATTTTATATCATTGTCGCGATGAGGCCGTATTTGTCCGAAATTCGGCGCACCTGGTTTTTATACCAAGGATCTTTTCTGACCTCGGCGAGGTCTTCAAGAGAATCCCCTGCGCAGAAAAAGGTGAATAAGTCGATATGCCTGTCGCAGAGAGAATGGATGTTTTCCCTCTCCGCTTCAAGGCGGGCTTTTTTCAATAAAGAACTTTTTTGATTCAGTTTTGGCATGATTCCTCCTTGTAAATGAGTCAAATCCATTTATCGTTCGGATATCTTTTGATGAATTCTCTCTTCTTTTCCTCATATCTTTCATGTCCCATCTGAACTGTTTCTTCAAATGAGAGATCAAGAATTTCGAGGATTTTTTTAGACTGATGGATTATGTCCGCAATTTCCGTTTGAGCAAAAGCTTTGTATCCGTTGCGAAAGCTCTGATAATTTTGACAAGTGGCGCGTGTATGCAAACGGATTATGTGGAGAATAGCGTCGGACAATCTTGCCAATTGCCTGACGAGAAGATTATAATGAAGCACTAAGGCTTCATGTTCTTCTGTAAATATGACTTTTGACATTTTTTCTCCCTTTCTATCGTAAATTTGACTGTCAAGGATCAGCGTATAAAAATAGCGTAAATTGCGAAAATAGTCAACTTTTTCTTCAATAAATCATTTCTCGTTCCAACCCACCCTTTTGTTCTTCCGCGCGGCGTGTTTTTCAGTGAAGCCTTTCGGAAAGCGCTTATTGAGATTTTTCATATCTCGATTCTAGCACAAAAAATCGCGGATTGACAAAACAATATTTTTCTGCTAGATTGAGCGATAGTTATTAAGTTCCAAGAATTTTGGCCATTTAGCTATTGGATATTTGGATTCGTTTGAAAATTGATAATTGGAAATTGAAAATTTTAGTATAGCGGGGTAGAGCAGTCTGGTAGCTCGGCTGGCTCATAACCAGCAGGTCGCCGGTTCAAATCCGGCCCCCGCAACAGACGTCCGCAAAAAATAAGAAGGCACTCCGCCGGTGCTTTTATTTTGTTTATAGCTCTGATAGACTAGGGGAGATGCCGGGGTAGCTCATCTGGTTAGAGCGCGGGACTCATAAGCCCGAGGTAGAGAGTTCGAGTCTCTCCCCCGGTACTATAAAAATTGGTGCGGGGCAAGCAAGCCTGGGGTCGTGGGTTCGACTCCCACCCCTGCTACGAAAAACAGAAACATAAATGCCAATTTACAAAACAAAGGACAGAGATTTTTTCAAGAAATGGTCGCCGGAAATGGCTTATGTTCTTGGATTTTTCACGGCTGATGGTTCGATGATTAAAAATAAACGTGGAGCGCACTTTGTTGAATTCTAAATAACAGATAAAGAATTATTGGAGAAAATTAGAGAACTGCTTAATTCTAATCATAAAATAAGCATCAGAGGTAGAAACGGGAAATGGAAAAATAGATATAGATTACAGATAGGCAGTAAAGAAATATTTAATGATTTGCTGCAGCTTGGCATTACTCCAAATAAAAGTAAAACCGTAAGATTACCTAGAGTTCCAAAAAAATATTTTTATCATTTCGTAAGAGGGTATTTTGACGGCGACGGAAATGTAACTATAAGCAAATATGTAAGAGCCAATAGGAACAATAAGAAGAGCACTACATTACTTTCAGGGTTCACATCAGGAAGTAAGAAGTTTTTGCAAGAATTGCACGTCAGGTTAAAAAAGGCAACGAAAGTTTCCGGAGGCACATTTTACTATCACCAAGGATATCGACTATACTTCTCCGTTAAAGATAGTCTGGCTCTGTACAATTTTATGTACAAGGGTAATAAGGGCAATTTATTTTTATCGCGTAAAAAAGAGAGGTTTGAAAAATATTTTAGAATCACTTAAATTACCATAAATGAAATGGGCCGGTGGAACAGCCTGGAGTGTTCGTCTCCCTGTCACGGAGAAGATCGCGGGTTCAAATCCCGTCCGGCCCGCCAATCAAAAGCGCTCCGATGGCTATCGGAGCGCTTTTTAGATGATATTTACAAGACTGCTATTCCGTCGTTTTTCCGTCAAATTCGTCCGTTTTGTCGGCCACAGCATCATCTTTCGTGGTGTGAACCACTCCGTCGCGGTGCTCGGGCGGGGAATAAATCGTATAAAGTTTCATCGGCGTGTCCGGCGAGGTATTGATGACATTGTGTTTTGTCCCGGCCGGAATGACAATGGCGAAATCATCTTCGATTTCATGCTCGACGCCATCAAGCACGGCTTTTCCTTTTCCGCTCTCGATCCGGATGAACTGGTCAAGCGTGTGGACTTCTTCGCCAATTTCTTCACCCGGCTGGATGCTCATCACAACTAGCTGGCTATTTTTAGCCGTGTAGAGAACTTTGCGAAAGTTCTCGTTCTCTTTGGTGGCGTCTTCTATATTTGCGACATAGCCTTTCATTTTTTTGAAGTTAATGCTTACACTAACATTATAGCACAAAAAAATTATTTTTCTTTCACCCCGCACCACAGCAAGATGCAATGGCAGACTTTATGGAGAAATACGAGGAAATCCCCCCGAGAATAATAATATAAGTATCACGTTTGTAAAGCTGTGGTGCGGGGTTCATTCGATTGATTTTTCCGCTTGGAAATGGTAGGTTTTACATAAATAGAAAAAAAGTTAAGTAACAATTAACATAAAACAAAATGTCTCTAGAAAACAAAACAGCCATTGTGACCGGCGCGCGGCGCGGCATCGGGAAAGGCATTGCGCTGGCTCTGGCGAAAGAGGGTTGCAACGTCGTCATTTCCGACATTGACGAGAAAGATTGCGAAGCAGTCGCCGAGGAAGTGCGAAAACTCGGGTCGAAGGCTCTGGCGGTCCGTTGTGATGTCTCAAAAAAAGAAGAAGTGGAAAAACTTTTTTCCAAAACAGTGGAAGAATTCGACCGACTGGATATTCTCGTCAACAACGCGGGAATTTTCCCGTTCGTCCCGTTTGCCCAAATGAAAGAAGAAGACTGGGACAAGGTAATGAATGTGAACTTGAAAAGCATATTCCTATGCTCCAGGGAAGCGGCAAAAATATTGCCGGAAGGCGGACGGATTGTGAATATTTCCTCCATCGCATCTTTTGTGGGATTTGAAGGACTAGTTCACTATTGCGCGTCGAAAGGCGCTATTAACTCGATGATTAGAGCGCTAGCCCTTGAACTGGCTCTGAAAAAAATCACAGTCAACGCCGTTGCCCCCGGCGCTATCGAAACTCCCGGGGCGAATGAAGTTTCGACGGAGGAATCAAAAAAGCAGACGATTGCCATGATTCCCCTTGCCAGAATGGGCCAACCTGAAGATATCGCGGACGCCGTTGTATTTCTGGCCTTGGAAAAGGCCAGCTACATAACCGGCCAAACGATCATTGTAGACGGAGGCTGGACCTTAAGATAGAAAAATCACGGGCTATTCCCGAGGTTCGGCTTCGAGAAACTCCTCAATCCTCCAAAATCCCGCCATTTGTGCGTTTTTTGGGGTTTGTGGTATAATTCCCACAGGAGTGAAAGTAAAAAACAAAAACAAAATGTGCATCAAAAACAATAAGAGCCTTTTTTCTATTCTCGGCTTTTTTCTGCTGGGATTTTTTGTTGTTTGGGGAATTGTCCCGGCGGCAAAAGCGGTGGGCGGGGATTGGGAAACCGTCGGTCCGGATGAATTTGTCTCGACGAATGGAGCTGGTTCCTCGATGGCGCTTGATCCGGCGACAGATTATCCTTATGTGATTTTTGAAGACAGCGATCAAAACGACGCGGTGGTGGTGAAAAAGTTTAACGGAAGCGGATGGGAAACAGTCGGAAATGTCGGTTTTGGCGGCACGAGTTATAATAATATCGCTTTCAGTCCGACAAGCGGAGAACCATATATCGCTTTCACGCTTAACAGCCTTTCGGATAAAGTGATCATCATGCGCTACACTAATTCCCAATGGACGGTGGTCGGGACAACTGGTTTTTCTTCCGCCGATGCTTATCCTCTCCGCTTAGCGATTCAAACAAGCTCAAAAAATATATGTGTCAAAAAACGGGAAACATATCAAATGCACTTTTCGGATGAGCGACTTCAGCGTGACGGGATATTACCCATTGACGGTTACCATACCCGGAACCGGCGAAGTGACGAAAACGAACGCAGTGCGGATAAGATAGTATATCGTATTTAGTATTTTTTCTGTAATGTTGACAGAATCCCGCTGGAAGGCTAAACTTTCGAAGTGTTTTAGTTTTGTTTTTGTATGCTGAAAATTAGACTGACGAGAAAAGGAAAAAAGAATAAGGCGTTTTTTCGGCTAGTCATTGCCGAGCACACGGCACCGATCAAGGGTAGATTTATTGAAGCCCTCGGTTTTTTTAATCCGCACACGAAAGAAAAAAATCTCAAAGCCGATCGGATAAAATACTGGCTGGAAAAAGGGGCGCAGTGCTCCGACTCGGCTTATAATCTTTTGGTAAAAGAGGGAATTATCAAAGGACCGAAAAGAGCCGTGAAAATCAGGAAAAAGGAAATTGTTGAGGAAAAGGTTGAAGAGAAAAAAGTCGAAAAAGTCGAAAACGAAGCGAAAGAAACCACCGAAAAACCGGCTGAAGAAAAAGCAGAAAAAAAAGAAGAAAAAGAAAAAGAATAAATCCGACTTTATTTGACAAAGAGTTGATTTTGTGTAAAATACATGATAAGCGGAAGTGGCGGGTCTCGTCCCTCACCACTTTTCGTGGTAATTCAGCAATAAGTGAAATAGGCTATTTGTTAGTCGTTTCTGGCTGAAATTTATTTATCACAAAAAGTGGTGAGGGACAAAGGTCGATCCCGAAAAGCCAGATTCCGAATTTATAAGCGTAAATCTGAAAACGATGGAAAGAGACCAGGAATTTGTAGAGTATGTTGTGAAAGCTCTCGTTGACACCCCGGACGCCGTCAAAGCCAACCGGACGATCGATGAAAGAGGAGTTCTCATCACTTTGGACGTTGACGCAAAGGATATGGGAATGATCATCGGCCGCGAGGGCGCGACGGCCAAGGCTATCCGGACCCTTCTTCGAGTGGTCGGAGCCAAGAACAATGCCCGGGTCAACCTCAAAATCAATGAACCGGAAGGTTCGCAAAGAGGTGAACGAAGAGATTCGAAAAAGAGCATTGACGAAGTTGTCAACGATATCAATGTGTAGTTAGTCATAGGGTTTTAGTCCCGTTAAATCCTCGCCCGCCTGCAACGATATGTGTTGCATTTCGGGCAGGCTTTGCGAGGTCTGGCTACGCCAGAATTTAACGGGATAAACCTTTATCTTACGCAAAAGCCGTGCTAGAATACAAGCGCGGTTTTTGTTTGGGGTTTTATAGATGGTTAAGCAAAAAAAAGATCATGAAAACAGGCGGACAGAAAAATTATGCTTTTATTGACAGCCAAAATTTGAATAAAAAAAGCACCCCGTAAGGACGAAACCTTAAAGGGGTCTTTTCGTGGTAATTCTGCAATCAGTATAGCAGATCCACAAATTCTGTCAAGTCCACTATACTACCAAATATTACCTAAAATGGGGCAAAAAATTTCAACAGGATGTGGATAACTTTAAAAATTTGCTTTATACAAGGTAAAACTAGTGATTTAATATAAACGGGCTTGGCGGAATCCCCCGCGGGGATGGTTTAAGGAAATAAAATATGCCGAAAATAAAAGACCTGCCAAAAATTGAAAGACCAAGAGAAA
Organism: Candidatus Moranbacteria bacterium CG_4_9_14_3_um_filter_44_28; assembly: GCA_002790655.1. GTDB lineage: Bacteria > Patescibacteriota > Minisyncoccia > Moranbacterales > UBA11712. Next base: position 21,038 of record PFVO01000044.1, read on the forward strand.
AACTAGCAGCCAAAGGCGCCGAAAATCTCAAAGATGCAGAGCTTTTGGCTATACTTTTACGAACCGGCACGAAAGAAAAAAATGCTATCGAAGTTGCTTCACAAATTTTGGCCAAATATTCCAAGAAAAGATTATTGCAGCTGAAGTATCAGGATTTAATAAAAATTAAAGGTCTGGATGCCGCCAAAGTTTGCACTCTTTTGGCGGCGTTTGAGTTGACAAAACGCAGTTTGGAAGTTGATGACTCTAATTTGCCCTTTATACATGACTCGGAAGGCGCCATGGCTCAACTGACCGGATTGCGAAACAATCAAAAAGAGCACTTTATAGCACTTTATCTCAATGCCAGAAATCAGCTGACTCATAAAGAAACTATTTCCGTAGGAACGCTAAACGCCAATTTGGTTCATCCTCGCGAAGTTTTCGAGCCGGCCACGAAACACTTAGCCGCTCAAATTATCATTGCTCACAATCATCCGTCAGGAGACGCTGAACCGTCAGAGGATGACCTCGCCATCACCAGACGCCTCATTGAGGCCGGAAAAATTCTGGGAATTGAAATCGTTGATCACATTATTGTGGCCGGAAATGATTTTACCAGCCTAAAAGAAAAGAAGTTGATTTGACATATTTATATGTGTACGCTATTATGTACATATAACCAATAACCACAAAATATATGCGCGCGAAAACGACTATTCCCATCACCGAAGCCCGAAAGAGGATTTTTGATATTGTCGAAGAAGTTCAAAGGCCCGGGGTTTATTATGTTCTCACGGAGAAAGGTCGCCCCAAAGCGGTGATTATGTCCGTGGAAGAATTTGAGTCCTGGATGGAAACTTTGGAAGTGGTGCAGGATTTTCCGGATCTTAAAAAAGATCTGGAAGAAACAGAAAAGGCGATCAAAACCGGCGAATATAAAAAGTGGATTTCCCTCGATCAGCTGCTGACTCGAGAGGGTTTTATTTTGGCGGATAAACCACGCAAAAAATATGGAGTATCACCTAAAAGTAAAGCCAAGCGTTCAAAAAAAACTGGAAAGACTACCTAAAGCCGACTATTATCGGATCTTAGCGGCTTTTTCCATTCTGGCTCAAAATCCGTTTGTCGGAAAAAAAATGAAAGGGGAATATGAAGGTTCTTATTCGTATCGCGTCTGGCCATATAGGATTATCTACGATATATACAAAAAAGAGCTGCTTGTTCTTGTCGTCCGCGTGGGACATAGACAGAGGGTTTATAAATAATCTCAAATTTATGCAATATAAAAAAGCAGAAGAAAAAATAATTTCCGACTTTGAAAATGTCGTCAAAAACGGCGAAGAAAAAGGATATTTTTCTTTTACAAGGGACCGAGCAAAAATAACTTATAGTGCTACTGGAAAAACTTACAATTTTACTGACCCAGAAGAAGCTATAAGAGCAAAAACGTTTGTTGAATTAATTGAAAAATATGGGTATCCAGAGAGAAGACTGGATACGGAAGTATATTCTCCTAGGAGAGAACCGAAGCTACCTGCGGATATAGTTGTTTATGAAGATGATAACAGGGAGTCAGTGTTTATTGTTGTTGAGGCAAAGGCGGATTCTACTAATGCAAAAATAATTGAATCCAAAAGAGAAGGGTTAGGAAATTCCAACCTATTGAATGCGAAATATCTATATTGCGTATGTGGAACTGAAGAACTAGTTTTTAATGTAAAAGACAAACCTCCTCTATCAAAATTAGAAAAATTTAAGATGCAAACTATTCCTATAAAATATGGCAAATTACCAGAGTATAAATATAAAAGAGGAGATTTAAAATGGGACCTACAAAGAGTAGACTTTAGTGAATTGAGTAGAATTTTTCAAAAATGCCACAACATAATTTGGGCTGGCGGGAAAAGAGATCCCTCCGTTGCTTTTGATGAAATAAGCAAAATGATTTTTACCAAGTTATATGATGAACGTTCAACTAAAAATAGCGAGTATTACAAATTTCAAGTCGGAACGCATGAAGATTACGATATTGTGGCAGAAAGAATTACAAAGATCTATGAGAAAGCGAGGGCAACTAATTCCGCAGTTTTCACAGAGGCCATAAATATACCAGCAAATAAAATCTATGGAGTTGTTGAAACCCTACAAAAAGTTTCGTTGATACACACCGACTTAGATGCTAAAGGTAGGGCGTTCGAGCAATTTCTTGGAAAAATCTTTAGGGGCGAATTGGGGCAATACTTTACAAGGAGAGAAATCGTAGAGTTTATGGTTAATGTAGTTAATCCGAAGGAGGACGATTTGATTTTAGATCCCGCCTGCGGGAGCGGCGGATTTTTGCTTTATTCGATGAAAAAAGTCATCAGCGACATAGACGAACATTATAAGGGCGATTCACCTACTATTGTGAGAAAAAAATATGATTTCTCGCACTACAATGTTTATGGAATTGAAATAAACGACAAGATTGCTCGTGTGGCGATGATGGATATGATAATTCACGACGATGGACATTCCAACATTGAATATAACACCGCATTAAATAGTAAGTTTGAAAATCCAAATATAAAAGACGGGGCTTTCACACTCATTCTGACAAATCCACCTTTTGGCGATAGGGTAGAAGAAGGAGATAAAGATAAACTGGGGCATAATAAGTTAAAAAACTTTGAGTTGTCAGGCGAGAAAGCAAGTCAGCGAGCAGAAACTTTATTTATAGAAAGATGCTACAACTTTTTAGCACCAGATGGGCGCTTAGCCATTGTCCTACCCGATGGCATATTAAATAATCCCTCCGATTTTTATGTAAGAGATTTTATAAAAACTAAGTTCGAGATTACCGCCATTATTACTCTACCAGAATATGCATTCAGAAAAGCTGGCTCTGGGATGAGAACGAGCCTTCTGTTTTTAAGGAAGTTAAATAGTGACGAGAGAATCAGCAATAATTACCCCATTTTCATTGGTGTAGCTGAACATATTGGTTATGATGCCACGGGTAGACCAGATAATAACGAACTCCCTGAACTTTTAGAAGATTTTATTAGAAATATAGAGAATAAAGACAAAGGACGATACTGGATTAAGTTTCGCGAATTAGCAGATAGAATTGACCCAATGTATTACCACCTGGGATATTTAATTGAAAGACACCTCAGGCAAATCAAATACGATGTTGTTCCGTTGAAAAACATTTTGGTTGAACCTTTGATCAGTGGAAAATCACCAAAAGGAGGAGTCAAATATAGCGTTGGGGATATTCCAAGTATCACAATAGGCAATATGACCGATACTGGAGATTTCAATTTAGATGAGCTAAACTATGTTTCTTCTGATTTTTATGATGCTCGAAAAAACAAACTTCAATTAAAAACCAACGACATATTGATTGCTAAAGATGGTGCGACTACTGGTAAAACTTCAATAATTTCAGATGATTTCCCGTTCCCAAATTGTATATTTACAGAGCATATATTTAGATTAAGAATTGATACTACAAAAGCGAACCCGCTTTATGTTTTTTATTTTCTGCATGGTGCCTTAGGCCAGATGCAACTAAAAAGACAGATAAGTGGAGGGGCACAGGGAGGAATTACTAAAGAGTTTATTGATAAAATACAAATCCCCCTTCCACTACTTAAAGTGCAAGAGCAAATAGTGAACCGCGCCATCTCTATTAGGAAAGAAGCAAATCAACTAATAAAACAGGCAAAAGGTAAGTTCACCGAAATAGAAACCGAATTAGAAAAGACTATTAAGAGCTAATTTACCTATTTTAGACGAGGCAACAAAAAGGGTTGAAAACTTAATTAAATAAAATGACAAAAATCACTTCCACAATTTGGAATATAGAACCACATACAGAGGAAAAGCATGAAATTTTAAGAAAATATTTAGACGCTTGGCTTCCCATTATGACTAGATGGAATGGTAGAGTTCTTTATATTGATGGCTTTGCTGGTCCCGGTGAATATATTGGCGGAAAATGGCGGCTCGTCCTCTTCGATATTCCCGAAAAAAACCGCCTGTTCCGCGACATTCTGCGGGGGCATCTCCAGACACTCAAATTCTTAAAGCTCCAGTATAGCGTCTTCATTTCTCCGCATCCGTTCGAAAAGCCCATTCTGGAACTAATTTCTCTCTATTCAGCCCAACCTTATGTCAGAGTGGTCACCGCAACAAATATCGACAATGAGACTGTCATCAAAAGACATTTTTTCAAAAGATAAAATCTATCATAAAAACACGGCCGTGTAATTATGATAAGTCAAGAGTTTTGTAGGTTGTTTCCGGGATTTGGTTTAAGGCGCCGCTCGAATTCCGGCGGGGGATATAAAAAACCTTCGCCAAAATTAAGTTTCAAGATAAATCCAGCCCTTGCGGGCTGGATTTATTGCGATCCGTTAAAAAAAAAGAGGATGAGCATAGTCATCCTCCTTAACAGAATCAAAAACTTCCCGAATCTCCTACGAGGACATATTTTCCCGCGTAGGCAACTGGCTCTCTGTCGAATTTAAGAAGCCAGATTTTTTTCACGCTGTTTCGCTCCTCGTATTCCTTGTCGAGGATGCCGTAATGATCCAGAAAGTAATTAAGTTTGGCGGAAATTCGGATGCAGCCTTTTGAGTCTGTCTGGCCAAGCCTCATTTCGCCAAAATCCGGGTCCGTAGCATGCATTAAAAGTCGGATTAAGACCGGATAGCCATCTTTATTAGTTTTCTGCCAGCCAAAATCCCAAACTCGGCTGCCTCTGGCGCCAAGACCCCGCCAACCCTTTTTGTTTTTGGTTCCCTGAGCGCGGTAGCCCATAATCTCCGGGATATTTTTGAAAAACCCGAGCGGAGTTTCAAAAAACCCTCTCCGATTTGGATTGCCCGTCGAAGCTTTGTCAACGCCAATAACTTCGACTTTTTTCAGCGCGGCGTCATAAAAACAAACGAAGATTAATTGCTGATCCGGATTTCGGTCGACATAGACAAAGTATTGAGATTGTCTAAACTCGGAGTTGGCGGAAATTGCAGCCGCCGAACATCTTGCTGCCCAAGCCAGATAGTCATTGTCGATTATTTTCATACCGACGAGTTTTCGGAATGAGTCACGCATTTTATTTACCTCGGTGAAATTTTTCTCCTCCGGTACGCCGGTTTCTGCCCTGAGACAAATTAATCCAAGAAACAAAGCTGTTAGCATAACCGCAATTGCTTTTCTCTGCATAGCCTGCACCCCCCTTGGCTTATAATTGCGTTAAATTTTCAAAAAACTCCTCGTGATAATTTATCCTTTAAAAACCTTTTTGTCAATGCCATTCTTTCCGGGCTAGTTTTTGTTATTAAATAAGGTATAATTAAGATTAATCCCTTTCAACATTCGATGTTGAAAGAGGAAAAACCCCCTCGCTCGAATTCCGGCGGGGGATGGAATAATAAAAGGTAATAAAATATTAGCTATTAAACATCTATGAGGAAAATAGAATATAACCCCAAAGATTTATTATATCCCGAAGATCCTCAAGAACTAGTTCAAAGAGTATTTTCTCTTAGAAAGTTAATCTGTCAATATTTGAACAAAAATGATCCGAATTATGAAAGCAAAAAGAATGCCATTGAATTGATCGCTCGCGAGACAATGGAACTCCGACGGAATCAGAACGCGGAGACAATCATGATTAAAGACTGGAAGACGGGGCTTGATTTACTGCGAAATGAAATTCGAGAGTTGCGAGAACAAAGAAAAAAATCAAAGAAATAGATTTGACCGTCTCCCAACATCGGATGTTGGGAAATAATAGTTATCCACACTCCTATCGCAATAGGGTATTGACATCATTTCAGTTACTATTATAATAGATACTGAATATGAATAAAGCAGATATCGAGCAATTTTATACCAAATGGCAAGCAAATTTACCCCAAAGGATTGAGGGCTATATTTATAATGAAAATAGAAAGATACTGCCAACCCGCTTTATGTTTGCAAAATTCAAGAAAGTTATTGAAAAATTCCTGAATGACGAATTACCGGAAACAGAAAAAATTGTTTTAATGCCGGGTATTAGAGGCATAGGCAAGAGCACGCTCTTGGCGCAAACCTACGCGATAGAAAAATTTCTGAAACCCAAAGACAGAAATCTTTTAGACAACATCGGCAAGCTCGATGAAAAACTGTATCTTGATGTAAGCCAATTGCGCGCGGATCAGATTTCCCTAAATGATTTTTTCAATTTTTACGAAGAGGTAAAAGGATTCAGTTTTGAAAAACCGCAAAAAAAGATTTTACTTCTTTTGGACGAAGCTCATTTTGATGAAAATTGGGGATTATTTCTTAAAACTATTTTTGATCGGACGAAAGGCCACAAAGATATTCTTGTGATAGCCACCGGTTCCTCCGCGCTCCAAATAAAAATGATTCCCGATCTCGGAAGAAGGACGGATATTTGGGAAATTTTTCCCATGAAGTTTAATGAGTATTTGATTTTGAAATACGCTAAATATCCCGTGTCCGGGCTGTCCGGTTACTTGCGAGATGCATTATTTAATTCGTCTAACGCGGCCGAAGTTTTTGAAAGATTGAAAATAAAATCACTGGAGATAAGGAAGTTCTTTATAGAATCGGTTCTGCCCAATACCGAAAGGAATTTTTTTGAATCTGGGAGCTTTCCGTCAGCCATAAGGATTGAAAATAAGCAAAAGGCAGTGGAGAAAATTAAGAGCGTTATAGACGGCATTATCGCGAAAGACATCATTACCCTGCAAAGATTTAAAACTCAAACAATCGCGAAAATCGGCGACTTGCTTTATCTATTGGCGCAATCGGATTTAATAAGTTACAGCAAATTAAAAGACGCTCTGAAAATTGAACGAGTTGAAACCTTGGAGAGTTTAATCGAAGTTTTGGTTATGAGTGGGGTGCTGATAAGAGTTAAAACGTACGGGAAAACGTACGGAAGCACAAGGAAGACGCCCAAACTGCTTTTTGTGACGCCGTCTATAAGGTCGGCGGTGCTAAACAACATCTATCTGACGGGAATTGAAGGCAAAAAGCTGGAAGATTATTTTGCGTTGATTTACTTAAAAGATCTGCAGAGCCACGGCAGATACGCGGTAAATCTTTCTTATGACTTGGCCGAGAGTGGAGCTGATTTTGTATTAACGCGCAGGGATAGAAGCAACATTGTCATTGAAGTTGGATTTAATAAAGAAGAAACAAGACAAGTTGAAAATACGTTAAAGAAAACCGGTGGGAAGTACGGGTTAGTTTTCGGAAGCAAAGAATTGGAATTAGTTAGCGATTCCATTATAAAAATTCCATTAAGATTTTTATTGATGATTTAGCAAAACAAGAAAAATATGACCTTTCATATCATCACAATTTTTCCCAAAATCTTCGACTCTTATTTTTCCGAGAGTATTGTTAAGCGTGCTTTGAAAAGCGGGAAGATAAAGATAAAAGTTCATAATCTGCGTGATTACACGACCGACAAACACAGAACAGTTGACGACACGCCATACGGGGGCGGACCCGGTATGATTATGAAAGTGGAGCCGGTATACAATTGCCTAAAGGCAATAAATTTTCAATTTTCAATTTTCAATTTTCAAAAAAAATCCAAATTACAAGTTACGAATTACAAATTACGAACAATTTTGTTTTCCGCCAAGGGGAAAAGATATACGCAGGCGGACGCGAAGAGGCTGGCGAAATATGAGAATCTCATTCTGATTTGCGGGCGGTATGAGGGGGTGGATGAGCGAGTGGCGAAATATCTGGCTGACGAGGAAATTTCCGTTGGCGATTATGTGCTGACCGGCGGGGAAATTCCGGCGATGGCGGTTGTTGATTCGATAACACGACTAATTCCAGGCGTTTTAGGTAACAAGGAATCCGCAAAAAAAGAATCTTTCTTGAAAAAAGGATATCTCGAGCATCCGCAATACACCAAACCGGCAGAATTTCAGGGATGGAAAGTACCGGAGGTGTTGATGAGCGGGAATCACAAAAAAATAGAAGAGTGGAGAAAGAAACACAATGAAGCGAAAAACGAAAAGCTAAAATGTAAAAACAACCCGTCTGCAACGATGTTACACTTCGGGCAGGCAACTAAAAGATAAAAGCTTTTGGTTTTAAGCTGTTGTTTTTAGTTTTTCGCTCTTAGCTTTTACATTTTTATGAAAGTGAAAAATAATAAGCCCGATCAAATTCTCACCATCACCATCTTCGCCCTCATTGTCTTTGGGCTCGTAATGATTTCTTCGGCGGGGGTGGCGGTATCCCAGTATCGTTTCAACGACGGATACTATTTTTTCAAGCACCAGCTTTTCTACGGAGTTCTGCCCGGCCTTTTTTTGATGTTTCTGGCTCAAAAAATAGATTACCGAATCTGGAAAAAATTTGCCCTTCTCCTTTTTGCCGCCAGCTTATTTTTTTTGGTGCTTGTTTTCGTGCCGGGACTGGGCCTCAAGTTTCAGGGCGCCAGCCGCTGGATTCAGCTCGGTCCATTTTCCTTTCAGCCTTCAGAGATGCTCAAACTTACGATGATTTTGTATTTGGCCGCTTGGCTGGAAGGAAAAAAAGAGTTGAAAACCGATCTCTTTGAAGGATTCATTCCCTTTTTGGCGATCATTGGGGTAATCAGTTTTTTGGTTATGAAACAGCCGGATATGGGGACTTTGGGTATTATAGTTCTGGTTGCTATGTGCGTCTATTTTCTCTCCGGCGCAAAGACCAGTCACATTGCGATGATGATTGCCGGCGGCGCGGCGGCATTTCTCGCGCTTGTCAAATTTGAATCATATCGCATGAGCCGGCTTTTGGTTTTTCTTCATCCGGAACTTGACCCGCGGGGAGTCGGCTATCAGATAAATCAGGCGCTTCTGGCGATTGGATCAGGAGGAATATTCGGCCTCGGACTTGGTCACAGCCGGCAAAAATTCAATTATCTTCCCGAACCGGTTGGCGACTCAATTTTTGCCATTGTCTGCGAGGAAATTGGTCTCATCGGAGCGGCCGTGCTGATTTTTCTTTTTTTTGTTTTTGCCATGCGCGGTTTCAAAATTGCCAAAAAAGCGCCGGATATGTTCGGGCGTCTGGTGGCAGTCGGCATCACCTCGTGGATAATTTTTCAGACCCTTATCAACATTTCTGCAATTTCAGGTCTTATTCCGCTTACGGGGGTAACCCTTCCTTTTGTGAGCTACGGCGGAACTTCGCTTATCTTCTCAATGATCGGGGTGGGGATTTTGTTGAATATATCGAAGAAGTGTGAGAAAATGTAAATATGAGAATTGTTTTAACCGGCGGCGGTACGGGAGGCCATATTTTTCCAATCGCAGCCGTTGTCAGAAAAATAAGGGAACTTGCAAAAGACAAAGACGACGTCGAGTTTCTTTTTTTGGGGCCGGATGGCGAACTTGAGAAACAGGTGATGGAACAGGAATTTATCCTTGCTAAAAAAATCCAGTGCGGGAAACTGCGGCGCTATTTTTCTTTTCTCATCTTCACGGATTTAGCGGTGAAAATTCCCGTTGGGATAATTCAGTCTCTCTGGCATCTTTTGGTTTTTATGCCGGACGTAGTTTTTGCCAAAGGCGGATATGCCAGTTTTCCGGTGGCGGTAGCGGCCTGGCTCTATCGAATTCCGATTATTCTTCACGAATCGGACGTGACGCCGGGGCTGGCCAATCAAATTTTGTCGCGTTTCGCAAAGAAAATTGCCGTTTCCTTTTCCAGATCAGAAGCTTTTTTTCCGGAGAGAAAAGTGGTTCTCACGGGAAATCCGGTAAGGGAGGAACTCACAAACGGAAATAAAGAAGAAGCAGTGAAAATTTTTTCTCTGGATTCAGGCAAAAAGGTCATTTTGATCATAGGAGGAAGTCAGGGAGCCCGTTCCATCAATCACGCTATTCTCAATATTCTTCCAAGGCTCCTCAAGAAATGGCAGGTTATTCACCTTACCGGAAAAAAAGAATACGAATCAGTTATTCAGGAAGCGGGAAAACTTGGAGTCAAGGCTGGCCGCGGCGGTTATCATCCCTATCCTTTTTTGTTTGGCGAATTACCGCATGCTTTTGCCGCGGCGGATCTTGTGGTGAGCCGGGCGGGAGCAAATGCTCTTACGGAAATAGCGGCCAATGCCAAGCCGGCGATTATCATTCCTATCGAAGGATCGGCCAACAAGCATCAAGAGCAAAACGCTTTTGCTTTTTCTCAAGCGGGAGCGGCAGTGGTTCTCGAACAGGACAATCTTGGCGAGAATATATTTTTTCATAAAATTGAACAAATTATCGAAGACAGCGAATTCAGCTTTGAACTCAAAGAACGGGTGAAAAAGTTTTACAATCCCAAAGCGGCAGAGATTATTGCGGAGGAGATAATAAAAATAGCCGAGTGAATTCCAAGACTAAGTCTTAGGAATTTCCTAAGACTTAGTCTTGGGAAAAAACTATGAAGCGAAAAAAACTCGGCCTGGCCCTTGGCGGGGGGACGATGCGCGGGATGACTCATATTGGAGTTCTGGAAGTTCTGGAAGAAAATGATATCCGTCCGGACGTTTTGGTTGGCTGCTCGAGCGGGGCGAT
>PFVO01000036.1 GCA_002790655.1 Candidatus Moranbacteria bacterium CG_4_9_14_3_um_filter_44_28
TGCCGAGAAGTATTTTTTGGGAAGCTCAAAATTGCATTCGGGACTGATTTCAATATTTTCATTTTTAAGTCGCAAGTCCAGAAGCTGTAGTTGGGCGATTTTTTTGAGGTCCAAAAATATTTTATTATTTTCTTTGAGAATAGCGGATGGATATTCGCTGAATTTTTCCGCCACTTCCGGGCCGACTTCGTAGTGCTTTTGGCAAATAGCCGGTCCGATGCCGACCAGAATATCTTCTGGCGCTCCGCCAAGTTTTTTTATTTTTTCGACAGCGTTGGTTAAAATATTTTCTGCCAAACTTCTCCAGCCGGCATGGATTATTCCAATAACTTTATTTTTGGGATCAAACAAAAAAATCGGCAGACAGTCGGCCGAAGTTATAGATAGAAATAAATTCTTTTCTTGTGAGAGTAGTCCGTCCGTTCCCAAAACTATTTTTCCGCAGTCTTTTTCATCAACAATCGCAACTTTGCTCCCGTGAACTATTCCAGCGGAAACGACTTTTGCGGAATCAGTATTATTCTTCAGAAAATAGTTATTTCGGTTCGGGGTTATCTTTTCTGCCAATTCAGAATTATCAGACAATTTCATTGATCCGTTGTTCTTTTGGGAAAAAGCGGTGAAAAGATTGCCGTATTTCTTAAATAAATCAAAATTATAAATCATTTACCTCTTTAAGTTCGTGGCGGATTATTGTGTTGAAATCCTTGAAATAGAAATTCCCTTTGAATTTTTTCCCTGAAAAAAACAAATTATGCCAATAGATATCATCCGGCCACATCAGGTCGTAGGGGATTTCGTCAATATGGAACCACTTTGGAATCATTTCCTCGCTTTCCCTTGGTTCGCCTTCAAAATCATAAACTCCAAAGACATTCACTTCAATATATTCCTCGGGTTCGTGCTCAAAGAAAAAATTGAGCACGGCCTTTTTCTGAATGTCTTTGGCAATAATTCTACATTCTTCCTTGAGTTCCTGAATGACATTTTCTTCCGGTGTTTCATTTTCCTTTAATTTACCGCCGAATCCGTTCCAGCGCCCCTTGCCAAAACCGCGCTTTTTCATGCCGAGCAGAACTTGCGGATGTTTGTGAACCATGCAAAGAGTCATAATTTTCTTTCCGGGTTTCTTCATAAAATCAAGTCTTTTTCAAACAAAACAACAAATGCTTCTTGAGAAGCCTACAATTGCGCTAATGTTTTCTTTTCTTATTCAGTTTTTTCCTCTCCCATCACCATTGCTTTCTTGACGATCATATAGAGGGCGGCCAGTCCGACAAGGTCATAAACTATCCGGGAAAGTGTCGTCATATCGCCGAAAATCGCGGCTACGAGATCAAACTTGAAAAAACCGACCAATCCCCAGTTCAAACCTCCAATAAGGAGCAGAATAAAAGCAATCCAGCCAACAGGCCCCTTTTTCTTCATTTTATTTCACCTCCTTTCATCTTTATTTTAAGAGCTGTTAATTAAGTGCTTTGGAACTTTTCCAGCTCCTTCTCTTAATACATCGATTTTGCCGTTTTTTATTTCAATCAGAGTTGAAGGGAGCGAGTTCATTTTACCACCGCTGGCATAAAAATCAACCCTATCTCCGAAATATTTTTTCGCTTCGGCGATTGTTTCGGCTGGTTTTTTTCCTTGCGGATTGGCGCTGGTGGAAACCAGGGGGCCGGTTTTTTTGAGCAATTTTATTAAACTCGGTTTTTTCGGCACTCTAAAAGCCAGAGTTTTCGTCCCGCGGTGGAGGTATTGAAATTTTTTGGAGGGAACTGGTAAAATCACACTCACTTTTCCGGGCCAAATTTGCTTGAGGATATTTTCTGTGTTTTTATCCAGTTTGATATTGAAATTCTTTAAATCCTTAATCGAGCTGATTAGAATGATAAAAGGCTTTTTTTTATTTCTTCGCATGATTCTGTAAGCCCGCTCGATTGCTTTTTTTGACCACACTGAAGCGGCGATGCCGTAAATGGTGTCGGTAAAAATGACGCCAGTCCCGCTGTGTTTCAAAATCTCTAGTATTTTCTTAGCCCCGACGCAATTCATAAGCCTTTGACATTACTTATAAAAAGTACTAAATTAATAAAAAGAATACAAGCTCTCTCGGAGCTTAGTTTTTTATTAAAATTTAATCAAAAGATATGGGTAATGAAAAAAATCAGCCTAAGGCTGATCTCAACCCAAGGACGATGAGCCTAGGGCTCAGGCCTCGGGCCGATATTAAAACCGGACTTACTTTCGACGACGTTCTTCTCGTTCCTCGAAGATCTGGAGTTTCGGCGAGGAACACGGACGTGAGCGCGTGTATCACTAAAAATATCAAACTGAATATTCCCATTCTTTCGGCGGCGATGGATACGGTAACCGAATCACGATTGGCGATCGCGCTGGCGCAAGAAGGCGGAATGGGAATCATCCATCGCAATTTATCTTCCAAACAGCAGGCGGATGAAGTGGAAAAAGTAAAAAAGTCGGAAAGCGGGATGATCGTGGATCCGGTGACAGTGCGGCCAAGCGCGGCCATCGGAGAAGTGAAAAGACTTATGGAACACTATCGCATCTCGGGAATTCCGGTGACGGACAAAAACAGCAAACTGATTGGAATTATCACTAATCGCGATATGCGGTTTGAAACTAATATGAAAAGACTGGTGAAAAACGTGATGACAAAAAAGGGCCTAGTGACGGCTCCGGAAAAAACGAACTTGGAACAAGCGAAAAAAATTCTTCATAGACACAAAATTGAAAAACTTCCTATCGTGAACAAGCAATATATTCTCAAGGGACTGATTACGATAAAAGATATTGAAAAAAGAAGGAAATATCCCAATGCCGCAAAGGACAGTGCGGGAAGGTTGCGAGTGGGCGCGGCGGTGGGGACGGGCGCGGATGTTTTGGAGCGCGTGGAGCTTCTCGTGAAAGCCGGAGTGGATTTGGTTTCCATTGACCGGGCTCATGGGCATACGGAAACGGTGCTGAAAACCTTGCGCGACATCAGGAAAAATTTTGATATTCCGGTGACAGCCGGAAATATTGTCACCGCGGAAGGAGCAGAGGATTTGATCAAAGCGGGCGCTGATGCCCTGAAAGTGGGAGTCGGTCCCGGCTCAATCTGCACGACGCGGATTGTTTCCGGCGCCGGAATGCCGCAGCTCACAGCTGTTTTTGATGTCGTGAAAACTGCGGCGAAATATAAAATTCCGGTAATTGCCGACGGCGGGATCAAATTTTCGGGCGATATCGTTAAAGCTCTCGCGGCGGGGGCTAACGCCGTGATGATTGGGAGCCTTTTTGCCGGAACGGACGAAGCGCCGGGAGAAACAATTTTATACCAGGGAAGAAATTATAAACTCTATCGCGGAATGGGGTCGCTTGGTGCGATGCTCGACGGCTCTGCCGACCGGTACGGGCAAGGGAAAGTCGAAGCTTCAAAACTTATTCCGGAAGGAATTGAGGGGCGCGTTCCCGCCAAAGGCCCGCTCGCGAACAGTGTCCATCAGCTGGTCGGCGGCTTGCGGTCAGGCATGGGATACTGCGGCGCGGTGAATTTTAAAGAGTTGCGCGAAAAAGCGAAGTTCGTCCGAATTTCCAACGCGGGGCTCAAAGAAAGCCACGTTCACGATGTGACTATCACGAAGGAATCGCCGAATTATCAGGTGGGATGATTATATCCCTAAGCTCGAAGAAAGCGTTTGCATGAAAATCGGAATGACGATGGCAAGACCAATGAGCGGGAGGACAATCATCACAACGGTGATAATAAGCGTCCATAGAAAATATTTTCTTGTTTTTTCAACCGAAATATAAATTTCTTCCACTCTTTTTTGCAGAACTTCAAGTTCCGCCCGAGGCGCCTGCCCGTCCGTCAGGCGGGGATCAGCCTTGGGCTGATTTTCTTTTGTTTCGGGGTCCATATTTTTATTTATTAAACTCCGCCGTCTTTAAAATCAAATTGAACATTTCCACGATGTCGCTTGAGATCGACGCGCCGAAATATTTGTAGGTGAAAATGATGACGTGCGGGATTCTGCTTTTTTCGAATTGGACCAAAATCAGCCGGTCTTTCGCGTCGCCGGGCGGGTCAGCAGTCGGATCACCGGAAAAATAAGTGATTTTCGCGCTCTGGCAACCGACAGAAATATTTTTGTGGCTGTCTTCCTTATAGCCCATATAATCAGTGCCGGTCATTGGGCCCGATCGCCATTCGAAATATTCTGCGTTCTCGTCATTTCCCATTTGGAGATAGTCGTCTTTTTTTTCGTTGATGCTCCAACTTTTCGGATATTTCAAGGAATATCCGTTTTTGGAGTTGGAAACGGTTTTCCAGTCGGCCTTGTTCAGATTTTCTTCGTTGGTGAAACTTTGCGAACATCCTTCTGCTGAAGCCGACCTTGCGGAAAGAGTGACGGATTTTAGGATTTTTTCAGCGAGAGCTTTTTCCGGAACACTTGAGAGATCGACAGTGTCCCAATTGGAACCGGAGCCATAACTAAGAGTAGCGGTAAATTCATATTTTCCGTTGCTGGTCGGAAAACTTCCAGCTGTCGGATAGAATATTTCCTTGGCTTTTCCCTTGAATACAAAATTATTAATATCCACTTCTGTTCCCAGAATTGTAATTTTTCCTGTTTTCTTTTCTTCTCCCGCTCCCATTCCGGTTCGATCAGAAATATAAAAGCTGTCGCCTTTTTCTTTCAGTCCCCAGTGGAGAAAATATTTTTTTCCGGGAGTATTAACGGTGATGTATTTGACGGTTGCGTCGCGAACCGGACTAAACTCGCTGGTTTCTTTTATAGTCCAATCAGCCGGATATTTCAAAGTATAACCGATCTCACTGTTGGTATATGTTTTCCAGCCGGCGTAATCGTCGGTTGAAACGGGTGATTCGCTGATAGTCGAAGCGCCGCTTGCGCCGGTTTCTTTTTGGGAAAGTCCCTGCTTGAGTGTCTTTATCTGCCGCTCGAGGGATTGCATTTCTTTTTTCTTTTGGGAATATTTTTTCCATCCATAAACCGTTCCCGCGATGAAACTCAAAAAGACAAGCACTCCGATCACTGAAAGTATAATAACGAGCACTTTCTTGCCGGGATCCTGCTTTGGTTGAATTTGTTTTTGTTCCACGTTTTTGTTTTAGGAATTGTTTACTAATTTTACCATTTTGTGGTATAATAATGCAAATTCGCTCTTAAAACAAAAAAATGACAAAAACAAAAATTATCATTTTCGCTGTTATTTTCTCGCTCGCTTTTCCAGCCGGTGCCGCTTTTGACGGCACGCAGAAAGTAAGCGCTGTTCTCAACGGGAAAAAGAAAAAATACAACGCGCCGGTCGATTCATCGATATAATAATAAGATATTATTTGATTTTTGTCCAAGAGCTTCCTGCCTGTCGCCTGCGAAGAAAATCCCATTTTCTTCTTACGGGCTAAAATTATATCAAAACAAAAATACGTATCTAAATACGTATTTCACGAGATGCTCCGGGACTACGATTCGAACGTAGATAAACAGCTTCAAAGGCTGCTGTCCTACCATTAGACGATCCCGGAATGTAAATCATTTTCTATAT
>PFVO01000030.1 GCA_002790655.1 Candidatus Moranbacteria bacterium CG_4_9_14_3_um_filter_44_28
AGATCGCCGATGATGATCGGCACCAACCTGGAACTTCCCGAAGAAACTTTGCTCAGGTCATCCCCGTTTTTTATGTTCACCGCGTTTACCGTTCCGTCAATCGGAGAAATCACTCTTCTTTCGGCCGCGTTTGATCTTTGATTGGCAAGATCGGCTTGAGCCGAAATCAAACTCTGCTCGGCAGAAGCCACTGACGCTTCGGCAGCTTCAAATTTTTGCTTCAAGGCCGCTTTATTTTTTGAGGTCGCCGCATCAAGATCGACTCTGGCCGACTTTTTTGAGGCCTTGGCACTTTCGAGCGAAGTTTCAGCCGATGCCAAAGAGGCCGTTGATTTTGAAACCGCGACTGACAAGTCATTATTGACGATATTGAAAAGAAACTGCCCTTTGGAAACTTTGTCCCCTACATCCACCGCGAGATCCGCTACTGTTCCCGTTATCGTGGGATCGATGTTCGAACTTTGATCGACAATTATATTGCCGCTCGCCGAAATCGAAGAAGTGAGCGTTCCTTTTTCGGCTGTTGAAGTGATGTATTGAACCTGACTCGTGGTTGATTTTGATTTGCTATACCACCAATAGCTTCCCCCGGCTATCGCGAGAACAATCGCCGCGATGATATAAGATTTTTTCAGTTTCATGACTCTGGATTTATTGAATATTATTATTCTCTTTGTCGAATACGCGAACAAGATCCGCGTTTACCATTCCATTGTCGCCCGGACGCCCCATCACGACAATTTGCTCGTCGTTCTTGAGATCGTTAACGCTGATTGTGCTTTGTCCCCGCTTGATGAGAGTTTGATCCGAAACTGAAATCGTATTTTCCTGACCGTCACGGTCTTTGATGACAATTTGGTTGTCCGCGACGGAAATGATCGCGCCTGCGATTCCATGACTGTTGCGAAATCCGCGCCCTTCAAAACCGCGCATCATATCCCGCGGACTTTGACCCGGACCCCCCATCATTCCCATCGGTCCGGGATGACCGCCGATGAAATTGCGCTCATAGTTTTCTCCGAACTTATAGGAAAACTTGGCTTTGTGAAATCCAATTGCTACTCCTCCCGCAAAACTTACGAGCACGATGATGAATACACCCACAGCCAACGTAGCAATCTTAAATTTTTTTGATTTCATTGTTTCTTGGATGTTCATATATTTGTTA
This sequence comes from Candidatus Moranbacteria bacterium CG_4_9_14_3_um_filter_44_28, assembly GCA_002790655.1. GTDB lineage: Bacteria > Patescibacteriota > Minisyncoccia > Moranbacterales > UBA11712. Next base: position 1,169 of record PFVO01000030.1, read on the forward strand.
TGTTAAATGCTTAAAATTATTATTACTAAATTTGAAATACCAACTCAACATCAGCATCACGGCGAGAACCGGAACGAGCATTGCGGAAATTTCCACGACCGGCAAAGTTTCGAGAAGAGAAATTGAGAATGATCCCATATTTGAAAATATTGTTCCCGTGTCGGAAAAAACAAGCTTCGCGAGATTCCAAAAATCGGACTCCAAAAACGCCTGCCCAAAGACGAATAGAGTATAAACCAGCGCGCCAAAAGACACCGTTAGCCCGCCACGGGCAAACATCAGCTTTCTCGCCACTTTTCGGCTGTTTTCGATTGCAACTGCTTTCAATATCCTCCCTTCGAGCCCCCGCGAAGGTTCGATATGCTTGAGATTCTTGAAGATTTTTTGGATATTTTGGGTCATGTTGTTAATACGAATGATTGGCTGGAATGGACGCAATATTTGAATATACACTTTTTCAAATATTTGATAATATAGCTTAAGCCTGTTGATACCTAATCTATGAGTATTTTAAAGACAAAATACGATAAAAATTACTATAAAAATTATTTTTATAGAGAAAGGGAAAATTCCCAAAGAAATCAGAACCGGATTAAAAAAATAACCGAACATAAAAAAGCGGGTAAATTTCTTGAAATTGGATGCGGCGAAGGTAAATTATTGAAAGAAGCGGAGAAATTCTTTGAAATCGAAGGTTTTGATATTTCCCATTATGCCATCGAACAGGCAACCCGGTTAATTGGCGACAAGGCCTGCCAGAAAGACATTGAAAAAAGCTCCTTACCGAATGATTGCTATGACGTGATTGCTGTATTTAATTTACTTGAGTACACAACAAATCCTTACGGGGTGATTATTAAATTGCAATCTAGTCTTAGAAAAAAAGGAATGCTAATTGGATCGGTTCCGAATAATTTTGGAATCATCGGCAAAACATTTACTTATATTTCAAATCTGATTGATAAAACCCATCGCTCAACATATTCCCCTAATGTCTGGAATAAGTATTTTCATGAAGCAGGTTTTGAAAAAATAATATTTTTCGGGGAGATACCAGTTGGAAGAAATAGAAATTTTTATATAAAAAATAAATTTTGGAGATATTTATCTTTTAATTTAGTGTTTATTTGTAAAAAATGATTTTTATTAAAATAATACTATTTTTTTCAACTTTCCCAACCCCCTTTGATGCCGGCTTTTGATCGTGTTGTAGGGTTCACCCAAAATTTCGGCGATTTCATGGAGGGAAAAGTCTTCTTTATAGTGAAGCAATAATATGGCGCGGTAGTGCGGCGGGAGTTTTTTTAATATTTCTTCAAGTTCGTTTGCGATATCTTTTCGATGCAGAATTTCATCGGGCAGAATATTTTCACCGGCTATTTCATTAAATATGCTCTCTCCCTCTTCATTCACAAATGCAGAAAAGGCAACTTCTTTTTTCTTTTTGAAATAATCGTAAGTTGTATTCTTTGCAATCGTGAAGAGCCAAGCTTTAAAACTCCTGTTTCTGTTAAAATTCTTAAGATTTTTCCAAACCTTTACAAAAGTTTCCTGCGCCAGATCTTCCGCAACTTCTTTGCTGCCAGTAATCCGATAGAGAAAATTGAAAACCGGCGAAAGATGTTTTTCGAGCAGTTTCGCAAAAACCTCTTCCCGGCCGTTCAGATATTCTTCACCAGCTTGTTGTCGCCTGTATCCATATGGTAAATAAGCGCTGCTACGGCGCTTGAAATTGCGTCGCTCGTCACAAGCGAAAGTAAGCTTTCGCTTGTGGGTTCGCTAGCAATTATAATACATCAAAACACCCTAGCATACTTGCATTTTTTGGCAAATTTATCCCTCACCAATTTTTCTGACGGCTCACCGTTGAAGTTGACGGACAAAAACTGAAACTTAAATTATATAAAATTGGTGAGGGATAAAAAAACAACGGCTAGCGTTGAATACTTTACCCTATGTTCCAAAAATGCTTCGTCGCAGTATTATTTGCGAGTGAGCATGGTTTTCCCCGACGTCACGTCGGGGAAATCACGAGCAAATTCTACAATGAGCGAGTTCGCTGGAACTCGCGAATGGTGCGACAAGCATTTTTGGAGCAAAGTAACCAGTCTAGTTATAAACTTTCTTGTAATACAAACTTACGTCGCTCACCCACTTGGCCGCGTCGGCGGAACTTCGCGCGCTGCAAGCTGATCCGCATTTCCAGAGTACCATTTCGCGGGGCGTGTCAATTTTTTTGGCGATGAGATTTTCAATGCGCCTTCCGACCACGTTCACCGCCTGGGCCGACGAGTCAAAACAGCTGTACCCGGCCGCGTTGCGGTTGTATCTCCCTTTGTATCCCCAATAATTGAAACATTCCTTTCCTCTTTTCTTGGGCGAATATTTTCCCCAGTCGCTTTCCTTTTTGGCAATCGCGACCAGATAAGCCGCTACTTTTCCGTCCTGTTTGGAAATGTACGGCGCCATCTTTTCAATTGGGTAGTCCGAAACTACCCTTCTGACTTTTCTCTCCAAGTCAGACGAGGAATTTTCTTTGGCAACGGGAAATGGCTTCTGGACATCATTTCTTATATTTCCGAAACACAGCCCGACAAAAAACAAAGACAAAATAACTAAACCGACAAAAACCGCCTCTTCCGGATTTTTCATTATTTTTTTGATTTTTCTTTTGATTTTCTTCATAAAAAACAAAAAACGGGACTCACCCGTCTTGCCCCGTACCAATTCTATAGTTAATCCCTAAATCAAGCATGTCCGAAAGCAAAGCCGCTTCGCGCTTTCGTTATGTTTTTAGAAAAAACTCGAATGGAATTGGTATGGGGTCTATTCTTTTTACATTATAGCAGATTTTCCAAAAGAAATCAACTTAAATCACAATTTTCCGAAATGAGCTGGCTAGTTCATGCAGCTAGAACCAGGTTTATAGACAAGAGCCTCAATTAAAACTATAATTTTAGTATAATAGATTAGGGTCTTGTAAGCCTTTTGGAAGATTGATAAGACCCTAGATTTAAATTACGAGAACATGAATAAAGAAAAAATGCCCGTTTCGTTTCCAGGACAAAACAAAATAGAAACTGAAGCGCATAAAATCAACAAGGCGGTAGATGATTATTACAAACGTCCGCGAACTAACAAATCTCGATCGACTGATGATGTTGCGCACGAGATAATAAAAAAGGAGAAAAGCGCGCCTATTGATCTGTCGAAAATGCCAAAAGAGGAAAGACAGTGGTATGAAAATATGCAGAACGCCGGAATTCGCATTTTAAGCGACGGATTTTTGGAAATACCTCGCTGGGAAAAATCAGGAAAGCATGCTGGAAGTCCAATGCGAGTCCGGCAAAAAGTTGATGGTATAAATTCAGCAATCAGGATGCAAGATAATATCCTGGAAATTTATCGCTCCGAAGAAAAAAGCCGAATCAGCGAATTTTCAAAAATTGAAAGTATTCAGGAAGTTATTGAGCATGCAAATGAACTATTGACCAGCTGGCGAATGGCAAAGCCAGAAGACAAGCAAGATCTGCAAATGCAATTAGCCGATGTTGTGCTGCAGCTTGAAAACTGCAGAAATGAGTTTAAAGTCGCAGTGAAAGACCAAGCCGACGCAGTTATGGGGTTTAGGGACAGACTTGGCCGGGAAAATCCCGGCGCGCTTGCGGCCAGAACCGTAGCGGCTCTGAATAACCTTGCTAAGCGAATGAACGAAATGCAATTAATTATGCCTATAATGGCTCTCCGCAAAGAGTTATTGATTCTTGAAAAAAGACGCTCTGCTGGAGCCATGCACAGATCCACAGCATATATTACGGAGGTGATGCGTCACGCGGTGTTTCGCGATTACCTAACTAAACCGCCTGCCTCAAGGATTAATAACAATGAAGTTGTTGAACTGAATAAAAGAATAGGCAGAGCGCTACATTTGTTAGACACAATTCGTGCCCTTCCTTATTCAAAACAAGCAGAGCAGGCAAAATTTCAATTAATCAATAAGGCAAAGAGGCTTTTTATGTCAAAGAAAAAGCTCGTAGATAATCTTGGTTCCGCCAAAAAAACTCTTGAAGAAGCAATAAATATACTCAAATCTAATATCGAGCATCTTGGTTAAGAGAAATTCATGTTTTCCTTTTCAGTTGAATCACACAAAAATCCCCTTTGAGGGATTTTT
>PFVO01000027.1:0-5107 GCA_002790655.1 Candidatus Moranbacteria bacterium CG_4_9_14_3_um_filter_44_28
ATATTTTCAGGCCAACGGCATTTATGATAAATATGAAATCACCAAACTTGATTTTTCCAATCCATTCAACGCGCGGCTCCTGATGAAGTTTGGCGAGGCTTTTGATAATCCCTATAAAGGGAGTGTTCCGGCGATTGCGTTTGATGACAGGTTTCTGGTCGGCGACACGCCGATTATCGAAAATTTCGAGAAGGAAATCGACGCGGCAGACGCGTCTTCTCTTCCCGATCCGGATAAAATCGGCAAAAATTCAGGAAGTGAAAGCCAAAAAAGCGAAAACAATCCCGCGCCGGCAGGAAATAAAAAGAATTATTTTCCCGTAATACTGATTGCGCTCGCGGTTGTTGGCGGAGGAGCGTTAATTTTTGTAAATCGTAAAAAAGATTAAACATTCAATGTTAGGGTTTCCCTAACATTGAATGTTGGAAAATATATGGAAATGCAATTCACCGACCAAAATTTTGAACAGGAAGTCTTGAAAAGCGAAAGTCCGGTTTTGGTTGATTTCTGGGCGGTTTGGTGCGGGCCTTGCCAGATGATGGGGCCGATCATTGAAGAACTGGCGGAAGAAATGAAGGATAAATATAAAATCGGGAAATTAAATGTAGACGAGAATCGCGAAACGGCTTCGAAATATGGAATTATGTCGATCCCGACGCTGATAATTTTCAAAGATGGGAAAGAAGTGAAGCAGCTTGTCGGCGTGCAGGCAAAGGGGAATTTGAAGGAAGAGTTGGAAAGGATATAACATACTCGCGAGAGATTATAGTCTTTCAAGTAGGCTAACCTGCTCCGATATAAAGTCGGAGCAGAACGCAATACTTTCAAGACTACAATCTCTCGCTCGTTAATTGTTTTTTTATGAATACGAAAATTCATGACCTCATCATCATCGGCGCCGGTCCGGCCGGCCTCGCGGCTTCAATTTATGCTTCCCGGTATAAAATCAGCCATCTCGTGGTTGGGAAAGAGCCCGGCGGACAGGCTGTTGAGGCGCATAAAGTTGAAAACTGGCCGGGGACTTTGTCCATTTCCGGTTTTGATTTAGGCAGAAAAATGCGTGAGCACGCTGAAAAACTGGGGGCGGAGATTTTTATGGATTCAGTATCCGGCATAAAAAAAATCGGCGATGTTTTTGAAATAACAACTCATACCAATCAGTATCAAGCAAAGAATATTATTCTTGCTTCAGGCATGGAATACCGAAAGCTCCAGATTCCGGGAGAAGCTGAATTCAAGGGCAAAGGAGTTTCCTATTGCCCGACGTGCGACGCGGCTTTTTTCAAAGATAAGATTGTGGCGGTGGTGGGCGGAGCGAACAGCGCCGCTTCAGCGGCCCTTCTTCTTTCCGAGCATGCGAGCAGAGTTTATCTCGTCTATCGCGGCGAGAAGCTCAAGGTTGATCCGGCGTATCAGGAAAAAATTTCCAAGAATGAAAAGATTGAAGTCATTTACAGCACTAACATCAGGGAAATAAAAGGAGAAAAATCAGTTGAAAAAATTATCTTGGATAATAAATACAACGAAAATGACGAGCTGGAGGTGCAAGGTGTTTTCATCGAAATAGGGAGCGAGCCCGGAGTGGAATTAGCCAAGCAAGTCGGCGTAAATGTTGATGAGCAGGGTTTTATTATTGTTAATCCGGACCAAAGTACGAATGTTTTGGGAATCTGGGCGGCTGGGGACGCGACCAACGGATCAAATAAATTGCGCCAAATTGTGACCGCCGCGGCGGAAGGAGCGGTCGCGGCGGGGAGCGTGTATAAGAAGTTGCAGACAAGTTAACTTTTTTGTCATTCCGACCGACCCGCCGTGGCGGGGAGCGGAGGAATCTGCGCGTGGACGCAATGGCTAGCTAGCTGCTAGCGGACGCAGATCCCTCGACTACGCTACGCTTCGCTCGGGATGACATATATATAAATGAGAAAAATTTCTGACAGCAAAATAGAGATAAAGAGCCGCTATAAGCTTACTAAACGCAATTTACCTCTTATCTATACTCCCGGAGTAGCCGAACTTTCCGAGGCAATTGCGAGAAATAAGAAAAAAATTTTTGATTATACTTGGAAACATAACAGCGTGGCGATTGTTTCTGACGGGAGCGCTGTTTTGGGCTTGGGAAATTTGGGCCCGGAGGCGGCTCTTCCAGTAATGGAGGGGAAGGCGGTCATATTCCGCGGGCTGGCCGGTATTGATGCGGTGCCGATTGTTTTGGCGACGCAGAATACAAAAGAGATCATTGAGACGGTGAAAAATATCGCCCCGGCTTTCGGAGGAATAAATCTCGAAGACATTTCCGCGCCGAGATGTTTTGAAATTGAAAAAAGATTGATTAAAGAACTTGATGTTCCTGTTTTTCACGATGACCAGCATGGAACGGCAATTGTAGTGCTGGCCGGTTTGATAAACGCGCTCAAAGTTGCCCAAAAAAGCATTAAAAAAATAAAGATCGTAATATCGGGAGCGGGAGCGGCAGGAATCGCGGTTACAAAACTGCTTTTGAAATTCGGAGCGAAAAATATCATTGTTTTTGACAGCTGGGGTCCGATTTGTCCCCGATGCGTCTACAACAAAAATGACGTAAAAGCCGAACTCGCCAAATTCACTAACAAAGAAAATTTCAAAGGGGATTTGCGAAAAGCTCTTTTCGGGGCTGATGTTTTCGTCGGCGTTTCTATAAAGGGACTGTTGAAAACTGCAGATATCGCAAGAATGAATAAACGGGCCATTGTTTTCGCGATGAGTAATCCGGTTCCGGAAATTTCCTATAAAGAAGCCAAAAAAGGGGGGGCAGAAGTTGTTGCCACTGGAAGAAGTGACTATCCAAATCAAATAAACAATGCCCTCGTTTTCCCGGGAATTTTCCGGGGAGCTCTGGATACGCGAACAAAAATTATTTCAGATAAAATTAAAATAAAGGCGGCTCTGGCGATTGCCAACTTGGTGAAAAACCCAAAAAGTGATAGAATAGTGCCAGAGGTTTTGGATAAAAGAGTGGTGAAGGCAGTAGCAAATGTTTTTAGAATGTGATGCTAATCTACTAATTTTATGCTAATCAGCTAATTGCTAATCTACGAATAATATTCGTGATTTGTAGATTGGCATCTATTCGTTGATTAGCATCATGCATATGATAATACACAAACAAACAATCAAAAAAGAATCAAAAAGCCAGATTGAATTCATTGACATAACGCACGATGTCAATGAAATCGTGGAAGCCTCACGGGTGAAAAACGGGCAGGTGCTGGTTTTTTCGCCGCACGCTACGGCAAGCATCGCCATTAATGAAAATGAGTCGTTATTGCTTCAGGATTTTCAGCGTTTGCTCTATCGGCTGGTGCCGGTGGACGAAAGATATTCGCACGACCTGTTTGAGCTCAAAAGAACGGTGAGATCCGACGGGAGGAGTAATGGTCACAGTCACTGCAAGGATTTGATTCTCGGTGTCAGCGAAGTGATTCCAATTGAGGAAGGAAAAATGCTTTTCGGCGAGCATCAGAATATCTTTTTGGTGGAAATGGATGGAGGGAGGAAAAGGGATGTGGTGGTGCAGATTATGGGAGAATAAAACTAAAAGCTAAAAGCGAAAAGCTAAAAACTTTGGTATCGCTTCGCGATGTTTATTTGTTTTAAATAATTCACGAGTCTACCTGCCGGTAGGCAGGCGAAGCGAGTACATAAACTTTTACTTTTTCCATTTTAGTTTTTAGCTTTTTTATGGATTCTCTCGTCAAAGACTTAATATATTCCGGTTATCTCAAGACCGACCGCATCATTGACGCTTTCTCGAAAATCCGGCGGGTTGATTTCGTCCCTGAAGACTTGGAAAGTGCGGCCCAGGCCAATATTCCCCTTCCGATTGGGCAGGGGCAGACCATTTCACAGCCGCTGACGGTGGCTTTTATGCTGGAAAAACTTGAGCCTTTGCCGGGAGATAAAATCCTTGATGTTGGTTCTGGTTCCGGCTGGACTGCAGTGCTTCTCGCGCATATCGTCGGGGAAAAAGGAAAAGTAATTGGAATGGAAAGAATCAAAGAACTCTGCGATTTCGGAATTAACAATGTCAGCAAATATCATCTTATTGAAGGGGGACGGGTAAAAATCATTTGCGCTGACGGAACAAAAGGCTATGTCAACGAAGCTCCCTATGACCGGATTTTGGTTTCGGCGGCTGCCCGGGAAGTTCCCAAAGAACTCAAAAAACAACTGAAAGTCGGCGGGCGATTGGTTATCCCAGTCGGAAGCAGTATTTGGGTGCTCGAAAAAATTTCCGACAAAGATTTTCGGGAAAAAGAATATCCGGGATTCGCGTTTGTGCCATTGGTAGGGGAACATTGAATTGCAGAGGAAAATTGCCTTGTTTAAAGCAAAAATCCCTCCAGGTTAATTTCGGAAAACAGAGGGATTTTTCTGTTGCTTTTTCTCTGAAAATCTACTAGAATAGTATAGGCAAAAACATTGTGAAATAAACAAAAATGACTATTCGAGGATACCTCTGGGGAATGCGTTTCAGCACGTTTGTGGCTCTTGTTGCGCTGGGCCTTGTGATATTTTACGTCAACCCGTTTCGGGATGGAATTCTGGGGCAGACGCTTTTCTATATTAGTTTGTTTTTTTTAATCACAGGAGCAGCCACGCTTTTTTTATTTTGGTTGCGGCGCAGATTCGCCAACAATGAAACGGTGTATCTCAACGTGGGAATAAGTTTTCGTCAGGGGATGCTTGTGGCGCTGGCTGTTTCGCTTATGTTTTTGCTTCAGAGTTTCCGGCTGCTGGTTTGGTGGGACGGGGGATTGATTGTAGTGGGAGCGTTGCTGGTGGAGTTGTGGTTCTTATCAAAAAATTAAAAATGCAAAAATCAAAATTCAAAATGACAATTCAAAATGTAAAAATTAATTTAGACAAATTTTGCGGGCATTTTGAATTTTACATTGTCATTTTGCACTTTGATTTTTAAATTTTGCATTTACTTTTATTATGGCGAAGAAAAAAGAACTAAAAACTAAATCTGACTATACCGCTAAATCGATCCAAGTCCTTGAAGGTCTTGAGCCTGTCCGCAAACGGCCGGCAATGTATATCGGAGGAACTTCGGTTGAAGGTC
>PFVO01000027.1:5125-9337 GCA_002790655.1 Candidatus Moranbacteria bacterium CG_4_9_14_3_um_filter_44_28
TCTTCACTATTTGGTTTGGGAAGTAGTGAACAATGCCATTGATGAGGCTATGGCCGGCTATTGCAAAAACGTTGTTGTGGAACTTCTTCCCGAAAACAAGGTTCGCGTTACCGACGACGGACGGGGAATTCCAGTTGAGAAACATCCGCAGACAAAAAAGTCAACGCTTGAGACCGTGATGACCAAACTCCATGCCGGCGGAAAATTCGGCGGCGAGGGGTACAAAATTTCCGGAGGGCTTCATGGTGTGGGTGTGAGCGTCGTGAACGCGCTTTCGGTTTGGATGAGGGCGGAGGTTTTTCGCGATGGAAAAACCTGGATTCAGGAATACAAGCGCGGGAAACCGCTCGGCCCGGTCAAGGCAAACGGCAAGTCGAATAAAACCGGAACAGTTATCACGTTTCAGCCTGATCCGGAAGTTTTTGCGGAAATTGTCTGGAACTGGAATGAGATCGTTGATTATCTCCGCCAGCAGGCCTATCTTACCAAAGGAGTGAATATAAAAATTTTTGATAAGCGGGAAGTTTTGAATGAAAAAGATTTGCACAAGGAAAAGCGAGTCGGTTTTTGTTTTGACGGCGGGATTGTTTCGTATATCAAATTTTTGAACCGCGGCAAAGAAGCGAAAAATTTCCGGCCGTTTTATGTCGAAAAAACAGCAAACGATGTCTATATTGAAATTTCTCTTCAATATGTCGAGGGACTCAAAGAGCATTTGTATGCCTTTGCCAACAATATTTTCACCACCGAGGGCGGAATGCACGTTACCGGCTTTCGAACGGCCTTGACGCGGGTGCTGAACGATTATGGAAAGAAAAACGGCCTTATCAAAGAAAAAAACGGCGGGAGTCTCACGAGCGATGATGTTTCCGAGGGTCTCACTGCGGTTGTGAGCGTGAAACTCAAAAATCCGCAATTTGAAGGACAGACTAAGGCCAAACTGGGAAACAGCGAAGTACGGGGAATTGTTTTGACTGTTATGTCGGAAGGACTTTCCGAGTATCTTGAGAAAAATCCCAATGACGCCAAGGCGATAATCGGCAAATGTCTGATTTCCGCGCAAGCCCGTCTGGCCGCTCAAGCGGCCAAGCAGGCGGTGATCCGGAAAGGAGCGCTGGAAGGAATGACGCTTCCCGGGAAACTGGCCGATTGCTCTTCGCGCGACGCTGAAAAATGCGAGCTCTATATTGTCGAGGGGGATTCAGCCGGCGGTTCGGCCAAACAGGGACGCAACCGGAACTTTCAGGCAATTTTGCCGCTTCGCGGGAAAATACTGAACGTGGAAAAAGCGCGGATTGATAAGATGCTGATGTCGCAAGAAATAAAGAATCTTATTATTGCCATGGGAACGGGAGTAGGTGACCAGGCGAATATTGATAAAATGCGCTACCATCGAATTATTATTATGACTGACGCGGATGTGGACGGATCACATATCCGGACATTGCTTTTAACATTTTTTTACAGAAATTTTGAAGAAATTATCAAACGCGGATATCTCTATATCGCTCAACCGCCGCTTTATCGAATTCAAAAAGGAAAAGAAGTTCTTTATGCCTATAACGACGAAGATAAAAACGAAATCGTCGAGGAATTTTTGAGCGATTCAAAGAAAGACAAAAAGACAAAAATTGAGATTACGGACGAAGCGATAAAGACCGGCGGGGTGAACATCCAGCGCTATAAAGGTCTTGGGGAAATGAATCCCTCGCAACTTTGGGAGACAACGATGGATCCTCAAAACCGCGTCATGTATCAGATGAAAATTAAAGACGCCGCCGAAGCGGACAAGATTTTCAACATCCTGATGGGAAGCGAAGTGGAACCAAGAAAAAGATTCATTCAAACGGAAGCGAGAAGTGTTGTGAATTTGGATGTATAAAGTATATCTATTGACATTTATTTTGAGTTTTTGTACTATAGGAGCATAGAAAAGCCCCCGAAGGCTTTTTAAAAAAGGCTCGAGGAAAATTCTAAGGCTAAACCTTAGGGAATCCCTAAGGTTTAGCCTTAGGAAACTTGGGAGAAAAATGAACAAACTTTGGCAATTCGTGAAAGAATCCCGCGCCGAGCTTCGGAAGGTCAACTGGCCGACGCGCGCGCAGACGGTGAAATTCACTTCGGTGGTGATCGGAGTAAGTTTGGCGGTGGCGGTTTTTCTTGGGGCGCTGGATTATGTGTTTGAGTATTTGTCAAGAACGTTTATTGTTAAATAAAATAGAAAATGGCGAAGCAAACCCAACATCACGGCCGCTCTTGGTACGCGATTCACACTTATTCCGGATACGAGGACAACGTGGCCAAAAATTTGAGACAACGTATTGAATCCCTTGATATGCAGGACAGGATTTTTGACGTGATGGTGCCGAAAGAAAAAAAAATCAAGATAAAAAGCGGGAAAAGGACAGTTGTCGAGGAGCGCATTTTCCCCGGATATGTTCTTGTGGAAATGATTGTAACCGATGACTCCTGGTATGTAGTTCGCAATACGCCCAATGTTACCGGATTTATCGGGATTGGTACAACGCCCACTCCCATTGCGCAGGCGGAAATAGATTCTATGAAGAAAAGAATGGGCGTAGCCGAGCCGAAGTATAAGATTGATGTGGCCAAGGGCGACGCGGTGAAGATAACCGACGGGCCATTCAAAGAATTTGACGGCAAGGTTAACGCAATTGACGAAGCCCGCGGAAAAGTGAAAGTGCTTGTGTCGATATTCGGAAGAGAAACGCCGGTGGAATTGGATTTTTTGCAGATTAAGAAAATATAGTTTTACGAAATACGAAACTAACGAAATACGAAAATGTGCAAGCATTAATTTTCGTAGTTTATAGTAAAACGATATTTTCAGGTTTCGTATTTTCGCTCATTTCGTAGTTCGTAAAGAAATATTATGGCGAAAGCAATCAAAACAATCATCAAACTTCAAATAAAAGCCGGTCAGGCCAATCCCGCGCCTCCAGTCGGTCCGGCTCTGGGTCAGCATGGCTTGAATATCCAAGATTTTTGCCTGAAATTCAATGAAGCAACCAAGGAAAAGGGCGGAGACGTGATTCCGGTTGAAATCACGGTTTATGAAGACCGCAGTTTTGATTTTGTTTTGAAAACCTCTCCGGCCGCGGAGCTTCTCAAAAAAGCGGCTAAAATTGAAAAGGGCGCGGCTGATCCTTTGAAACAGAAAGTGGGAAAAGTGACGAAAGGGCAAGTTCGCCAAATCGCCGAAATCAAAATGCAGGATTTAAATGCGAATGACGTGGAGCAGGCAATGAAAATTGTGGAGGGAACGGCGAGAAGTATGGGGATAAAAGTCGAATAGGTTTTACGAAATACGAAACTAAACGAAATACGAAAACGTGCAAACATTAATTTTCGCAGTTTGGGGGAAATTGATATTTTCAGGTTTCGTATTTTCGCTCATTTCGTAGTTCGTAAAGAGAAATCATGGATAATCTAGAAAATAAGCAAATATATCCAATAGCCGACGCTATTGCTAAAGTGAAGCAATCCGCGGTCGCCAAGTTTGATGAGTCTGTCGAGGTGCATGTTCGGTTAACCATTGACCCCCAAAAAAGTGATCAGCAAGTTAGAGGAGTAGCAGAGCTTCCGCACGGGACGGGCAAGAAAGTGAAAGTCACGGTTTTTACATCTACACAAAAAAAAGAAGCCGAAGCGGCGGGCGCAGACCTGGTTGGCGGCGAAGAGCTGATTGATAAAATAAAATCGTCCGGAAAAATTGATGCCGATATTGCGATTGCAACGCCGGAGATGATGCCGCGTCTTGCGACCATTGCCAAAATTCTCGGACCGAAAGGATTGATGCCTAATCCAAAAAACAAGACCGTCACCGAAAAAGTAAAAGAGGTAATCGAATCGCTGAAACGCGGCCGGGTGGATTTCAAAAGTGACAGTTCGGGGAACGTCCATCAGGTGATTGGAAAAGTTTCTTTCGACGTGGAAAAACTGGAAGAAAATTTCAAAACGTTCATTGAGGCTTTGCGAAAGTCAAAACCGGAGGCGGCGAAAGGGAAATTCGTGAAGAACGTTTCAGTTTGTTCCACGATGGGGAAAGCAGTGAGAATAATCTTATAGTTTGAAAAATAATCAAGATTATTTCTTGTTTATTTTATTTTTTTGTGGTTGATAAGAAATATAATTTATGAAGAGAAATAAAAAACTGATTATTGGACTTGTGGGAGAATCTGGCTCGGGAAA
>PFVO01000027.1:9367-10619 GCA_002790655.1 Candidatus Moranbacteria bacterium CG_4_9_14_3_um_filter_44_28
TGATTATTGGACTTGTGGGAGAATCTGGCTCGGGAAAAGATACCGTCGCAAATTATCTGAAAGGCAAATACAATGCAAAACTTTTTCGTTTTTCTGATCCGCTCCGGGACGCGCTGGAACTTTATCTCGACAGCATTTCGAGAGAAGAGATGTCGTGGCTGGCAGTTGTATTTCGGAAAAGATTTGGAAATAATATTTTGTCGCGAGGCCTCCGAAAAAAAATTGAAAAGTTCAATAATGGGGAAATAATTGCCATCAACGGAATTCGATACTTTGAGGACTTCGAATTTATAAAAAGTTTACCTAATTCGTTTGTATTGTATATTACCCTCGATAGCAAAAAACGTTGGGAGAGAATATACTCACGAGGAGAAAAGACAGACGACGCGGTGAATTATGAAAAGTTCCGTGATATGGAAATGGCAGAAACAGAGGTAAATATTCCTAAAATAGGCGAGAAAGCGGATTATCGGATTGAAAATACAGGCACTAAAGAGGAGCTATTTGCGAAAGTGGACGAGATTATAAAAGGCATCACCTAGCCCCTTGACAGGAATTTTTTCTAAAGGTAGTATAAAGAAACAGGAGACAAAAACCCAAACTATGAAGAAATTAACCCAAATATTTTATAAAGGAAGCGGATGATTTTTTAGCTTTTGTTTTGTTGGCTAAAATCCGCTTCAGTTGAGGCGGTTTTTCTATTTATGGGATACGTGCGAAGATGCTGACTAATAAATTATTTATTACTCAACATTTCCGCGCTAACGGGAACTTTGACAATTGAGGGGTAGAAGCTGAAATTATGTTTCGATTATGAATTGGTGCGGAAAAATCCAAATGTAATGCCAAACAGCTTCAAAATATGCCCGCCTGCAACGCTTTTTGCGTAGCAAATGCGGGCAGGCAATTAGTGATTGCTAATTGCTGGTCTGTCCCGCCGCTCGCGAGCAGCGGGGCGATTGCGATAGAGCGGTACCTGCCGAATCCTTTGCGGGATTTGACAGGGTAGACTCATAAGGGCGTATGGTGGATGCCTTGACTCAAACGAGCGATGAAGGACGTAGCGGGTTGCGATAAGCCTCGGGGAGCTGCCGAGCAAGCTTTGATCCGGGGATTTCCGAATGCGGCAACGCATCTCGATTTATATCGGGATATCGTTAACTGAATTCATAGGTTAACGAAGCGCACCCAGGGAACTGAAACATCTTAGTACCTGGAGGAAAATACATAAACTAGATTCCGTGAGTAGTGG
>PFVO01000003.1 GCA_002790655.1 Candidatus Moranbacteria bacterium CG_4_9_14_3_um_filter_44_28
ATTTGACATTTTTTTTAATTTTGATTATCCTATAATTATCTGAAACGATTTGCTGATGTCCGTGCGAACGGGCATTTTATAATAAGCATAACACCTATGGCTAAACGAAAAAAAATCACAAGTGAAAATGATCCGCAACCGGCCGGCCGACTGGGCCAGTTTGGAAGCGCCATTGCCCAAATTTGCGAGGAAAAGGGAATCTCAAAAGAAAAAGTTGTCGAAGCCATCGAGTCGGCGCTTGCCGCCGCCTACAAAAAAGACTATGGGCGGCGCGGTCAGCACATTCGGGCCGAATTCAACGAAGTGACCGGCGGAGCCGATTTCTATTTGGTAAAAGAAGTGGTTGACGAGACAACCCGAATTTTTGAAACGGAAGAATCCGCCCAAAAGACTTCGTCTATTGAGGGGGACAAGGAAAATAAGGCCGAGGCTAAGAAAAAAGATGGGGAAAAATCAAAAGAAGTTGAAAAAGTTGAGGAAGAGGAAGAAATCCGAATTCCCCACTACAACTCGGAGCGTGATTTGACGCTCGAAGAAGCTAAAAAAATAAAACCGGATGCCAAAGTCGGCGATATCATCGAGACGAAACTGGAATCAAAGAGCGACTACGGCCGGGTCGCGGCCCAGACCGCCAAGCAGGTCATCATCCAAAAAATCCGCGAAGCGGAGCGCGACGCGATGTATGACGAATACAAGCAAAAAGAGGGAGAAGCGGTAAGCGGAATCATCCAAAGAATCGAAGGCCGAAATATTTTTGTAGACCTTGGAAAATCAACGGGCGTTCTTTTCCCTTCTGAACAAGTTGAGAACGAAAAATATCGCATTGGCCAGCGACTTAAGGTTTACGTCATGAAAGTTGAAGCTGATCCCAAAGGACCGGGAATTATCTTGAGCCGATCTCATCCGGTGCTAGTCCAAAAACTTTTCGAAATCGAAGTGCCGGAAATTTTCGCCGGAACGGTGGAAATAAAATCAATGGCCCGCGAGGCCGGATTTCGGACAAAAGTAGCCGTCGCTTCAAATGAAGAAGGGGTTGACCCGATTGGCTCGTGCGTCGGCCAGAAAGGAACGCGGGTCCAAGCGGTCATTGACGAACTGGGCGGAGAAAAAATTGACATCATTGAATGGAGCGACGACGTGGCCAAATTCATTTCCAACGCCCTTTCGCCGGCCAAGGTTTTAAACGTGAAGGTGAACGAAGCCAAAAAAGAAGCCCGTGTTTCCGTTCCGGCTGACCAATTGTCGCTGGCTATCGGAAAACAGGGACAAAATGTTCGCCTCGCTGCCAAACTCACCGGCTGGAAGATTGACGTAGTGGCAGGCGGTGAGAAAAAAGAGGAAGGCGAAAAAGAAAGCGAAGAAATCAAAGAAGAGAAAACTGAAGCCGATGGTAAAGAAGCAAAAAAGGAGAAAAAAGAAAAGGCCAAAAAAAATTCTGATTCGGGAGAAAAGGAAGAAAAAAGTGAAGAAAAAGAATAATCTAATTTGTATTTCAAAATATTATGTCAATCGAGTACTATCCTATCGCCGCTTCTCTCATTGCTGTTGCTTTTGCGATTTATTTGAGCTGGAAAGTGAATAGCTTTCCGGAGGGAGAGGGAAAAATGGTCGAGATTGCCGGTGACATCAAAGAAGGAGCCAAAGTTTATCTCAACCGCCAGTATCAGGCCGTAGCTTATGTAGCCATTTTTATCGCCGCAATTTTATATTTTTTTCTGGGCTTCAAAACATCTGCCGGTTTTCTGATCGGTGCGGCTGCCTCGGCTCTGGCCGGTTATATCGGAATGAATGTAGCCGTGAGAGCCAATGTCCGGACGGCTGAAGGCGCCAAAAAAGGACTGCGAAACGCGCTTGATGTTGCTTTTAAAGGAGGCGCTGTCACCGGGCTTCTGGTAATTGGCTTGGGACTTCTCGTCGTTTCTGTTTTTTATTTGGTCACCAAAGACATAAGGGCGCTTATCGGGGTGGGATTTGGAGGAAGTCTCATCAGCGTATTTGCCCGTCTTGGTGGGGGAATATTCACCAAAGCAGCCGATGTCGGAGCGGATCTGGTCGGAAAAATCGAAGCCGGAATTCCGGAAGACGATCCCCGCAACCCGGCGGTGATTGCTGATAATGTCGGCGATAACGTCGGGGATTGCGCCGGAATGGCGGCTGATCTTTTCGAAACGTATGCCGTCACCGCCATCGCCGCTATGATTCTGGGATCGCTTACCTTTCCCAAATTCGCAAATGCCATTCAATATCCTCTTCTTATCGGGGCGGTCTCTATCGTTGCTTCGATAATCGGAATATATTTTGTCCGTTTGGGCGCGAAGAAAAATATCATGGGAGCGCTTTATAAGGGACTTATTGCTTCTTCTGTGATTGCTCTCGTTGCTTTCTATCCCCTTACAAAAAACTTGATGATAAAAAATGGTCTCTTTGATTTCACAAAATTATATCTCGCTTCCGTAATCGGAATCTTGGTGACGGCCGGAATGGTGGTTATCACCGAATATTACACTTCCAAAAAATACCGACCAGTGAAAGAAATTGCCAAAGCCTCCAAAACGGGACACGGAACGAATATCATTATGGGTCTTGCCATGAGCCTTGAATCAACCGCCGCGCCGGTGATTTTGATTGTGGCGGGAATTTTGGGATCATTTTGGCTAGCCGGACTTTACGGAGTGGCTGTGGCCGCAATGAGTATGCTTTCCATGACGGGAATAATTGTCGCTATTGATTCGTTCGGGCCGATTACTGACAACGCCGGCGGGATCGCCGAGATGTCAGGGATGGAAAACGATGTTCGAAAAATAACTGACGCGCTGGACGCAGTCGGAAACACAACCAAAGCGGTAACGAAAGGTTACGCCATTGCTTCAGCGGGACTGGCAGCCGTTGTTCTTTTTGCCTCCTATGTTCAAGAACTTTCCGAAAGAGGAGGAAAAGATGTTCTTTTCAGGCTTGATGACGTTAATGTATTGGCTGGGCTTTTTATCGGCGGCCTCATACCTTATCTTTTTAGCTCCATCAGCATGCAGTCAGTCTCAAAAGCGGCCAGCGCCGTAGTTGAAGAAGTACGCCGTCAATTTCGGGAAATCAAAGGGCTTCTTGAAGGAACCGCCAAGCCCGATTACGCAACCAGCGTTGATATCGTCACTCGCGCGGCGATTCGCGAAATGATTATTCCGGCTCTTCTTCCGGTTGCCGCGCCGATTTTGGTTGGATTCTTGCTCGGCCCCGAAGCGCTGGGCGGACTTTTGGTTGGTTCCATCATCACCGGGATTTTTGTCGCCATTTCCATGACGAGCGGCGGCGGCGCCTGGGACAACGCCAAAAAATATATCGAAGAGGGGCATTATGGCGGAAAAGGATCTTTGGCTCACCAGGCGGCGGTTACCGGAGACACGGTCGGCGACCCTTATAAAGACACGGCCGGACCGGCCATCAACCCGATGATAAAGATCATCAACATCGTCGCGCTTCTTATCGCCGGGTTTATTTTGAAGTAATGATCAAAAAACTTCCCAAATCCCAAATTGAAATTCAAATTTCTGTTCCAGCTGAAGAACTTGAAAAGTTTTTGGATTTGGCGGCCGAGGAATTGTCAAAAGACCTGAAAATCGACGGTTTTCGCCCCGGGAAAGCGCCGCGAAAAATCGTCGAGCAGAAAGTGGGATCAGAAAAAGTTTTGGCCCACGCCGCCGAGAAAGCGGTCAAAAAATCCTATGTTGATTCAATCGTCAAAAACAAAATCGAAGCCGTAGGCGAGCCGCAAATCACCATCACCAAAATCGCGCCGGGAAATGATCTGGAATACAAAGCCGTGGTCGCGGTGATGCCGAAAATCACTCTCGGAAACTACCGAAAGCAGACTAAATTAATCGCGAAATCAAAGCCGGAGGAAACAAAGCCGGAGGAAATTCAAAAAGAATTGGAACATCTTCAAAAAAGCCGCGCTAAACTCATCACTGTTTCACGGGAAGCAAAAAAGGGAGATCACGTTGAAATTGATTTTGAAGTTTTGGCAGATGGAAAAGAAATCGAGGGAGGAAAAAGCAAAAATCACCCCCTCACAATCGGAGAAAATTATTTCATCCCCGGTTTTGAAGAGAATCTCATCGGCATGAAAGAAAAAGACGAAAGGGAGTTTGATCTCGATTTTCCCAAAAGTTATCACAAAAAAGACTTGGCCGGAAAACCCGCCAGGTTCAAAGTAAAGATGAATCTCGTTCAGGAAAAAGAGCTTCCTGAAATCGATGACGAATTCACCAAGGGTCTGGGCCAATTTGAAAGTTTGGAAAATTTGAAAAGTAGTATCAAAGAGGGACTCGAAATTGAACGAAAAAAGAAAAATGAGGCCAAATGGCAAAATGACGTGATGGAAAAAATCACGAGCGATTGCCAAGTGGAAATTCCCGACGTTCTCCTTGACGCAGAACTTGAAAAGATGCTATCTGAATTTGAAGGGAACATCGCGTCAATGGGAATGAATCTTGACCAGTATCTGGGAAACATTAAAAAAACGCGCGAAGAAATAAAAAAGAGCTGGGAAGACTCGGCAGTGAAAAGAATCAAAGCGGCTCTTGCCCTTCAGGAAATCGCAAAACTGGAAAATATCAATCCTGAAAGCGCTGAAATCGAAGAAGAAATGAATAAGACTCTCGCTTATTTCAAAACCCAGGGTGATATGGAGAAAAATGTGGATATGGAAAGGCTGTATAATTACGTGAAAAGTGTTCTGATAAACCAGAAAGTTTTTGAGTTTTTGGAGAGTTTATAAGTTTTAAATTATTATTTACCAATAAGATCTTCAAAGAATCGATATTCTTCAGAGACCCTGCCTCAACATTAGAAAAAAATAATTTATTAACTATAAATCTATGAATTCCACAAACCAGCTCCTCATCCCCACCGTCATTGAAAAAACTGCCTACGGCGAGCGGGCGTATGATATTTATTCGCGGCTCCTCAAAGAAAGAATTATTTTTTTGAGCGGACCGATGGACGACCACGTCGCCAATTCCATCATCGCTCAACTCTTATTTTTGGACAGCCAAAACAACAAAGAAGACATTCGCCTCTATATCAATTCCCCGGGCGGAAGCGTTTCGGCGGCGCTGGCAATCTACGACACGATTCAGTACGTGAAGTCCAACGTTTCAACTATTTGCACTGGCCTCGCCGCTTCGGCCGGCGCTTTGCTTCTGGCCGCCGGCGCCAAAGGAAAAAGACTTTGTCTTCCCAACAGCGAAGTGCTTCTCCACCAAGTAATGGGCGGCGCGACCGGGCAAGCCGCCGACGTAGCCATTCACGCCAAACATATCCTCAAGATCAAAGAAAAAGTGAATAAAATCCTTGCCAAGCACACCGGACAAACACTTTCCCGGATTGAAAAAGATACCGACCGCGACTACTTCATGAACGCGGAGGAGGCAAAAGAGTATGGAGTGGTGGATAAGATTATAAAGTGATCCTGCTTACAGTAGGATCATCCCGAGTCCGCCGGAGGCGGATAAACTTCGCGAGGGATTTCGCAAATAAAAATTAGCGCATAAAAAGCGCCCACTGATTATCGGGGCGCTTTTTATTGAATTTTATTTCACAACTCTCGCTACAAGATTTCTTCGTCCGAAAGCGAAAGCTTCCTTTTTGGTCTGCATATAGATGTCGAAGTGGTTTCCCTTGATCGCTCCGCCATGGTCCTCGCAGGTGAAAGTTCCCATCCCGTCAATCTCAACCTTGGTTCCGAATTTATACCCCGGAGGACAAGCCAGCGTTCCGCGATGCACTTTGACACCGGAAGCGGTGATTCCGTCGGACTTTCCGCATTCGTCAGCCGCGGCCGTATAGGCCGAAGCATTGATGACAAAGTTGCCCTCGGGGAGATTCGCCTTCTCCGAATCACTCGCGCGATTCGACTTGTCCGCTTTCTTTTTGAAAATATGAGGAACATAGACGGAAACGACGATGTTGTCTTCCCAGGTCATTTTTCCGTCAAGTCTTGCGACATTGATATCCACATTTTCGCTTTCTGAATTCTTCTTCTCGCTTTCGCTTAATTGAATTTTTATTTTTTGCTTTACCTGCCCGACTTGCTTCGCAATTCGAAGCGGGCGGGTATTTTGGTTCAAGGCTCCCTTCGTCTTGGCTTCCGCCTGAACGGGAAAAGCCGAGACTAGGCTCACAATAAGAGCCAGAGTTGCCAAAATACGCATGGTGCAAAAAAATAAATTGTTAAACGCTTGTCCCGTAGTTGACGCGGAGCGTCATAGTACAGGGCTAAATCCCTATTTCGGGCAAATCCGCCAGACTTGCCCGCCTTGGGCGGGGGCGGATTGTTATGTCGAATAAATTCTCCATAACAAAAAGCCCTTTTCAGGACTCAACAGGCTATTGTAGCACCTCGGGCCAGAAAAGTCAAGTCTTGCCGAAGGGGAATGTTTCACGGAATTTACCTAGTGTTTCACGGAATTTTAACCCCTTTAAGGTTGACGATTCGGGAAAACAATTATAATATAAGAGAGCTCTTAAAAGTCATTTTTTAATGTCTAGCGAAGCGAGAGAAATGTCCCGCTTTGGCGGGATCATTTCCGAGCAAGTGACGACATCGAACTTTATGGAAAAACTCCAGAAATTCAATCAAAAAGTTCGCTCGGCGACGAAAAGACCGGAAGTGAAAGCGGGGGATATTGTCAAAATCCACCGAAAAATAAAGGAGGGGAACAAAGAGAGAATTCAGATTTTTGAAGGAATCGCCATCGCTGTCAAAGGCAAACAAAGTTCTTCCCCTATGATTACGGTAAGAAGGGCTTCTTTTGGCGTCGGTGTTGAGATTACTGTTCCGGTTTATTCGCCGGCCATTTCAAAAATCGAAGTAATAAAACACGCCAAAGTGAGACGTTCCAAATTATATTATCTGCGGCGAAAGGATTATAAAGTTTCAAAACTCGAAACCAAAGAATTGGCGCAGTTTGTAACAGAAGAAGAAAAAGAAGAGAAGCCGGAGCAAATCGAAGAATCGACGCCGAAAGAGAAAACACCGGAGGAAAAAGGTGAAGAAAAAGCCGAAGAGAAAAAGGCGGCTGAAAAATAAGCGCTGTCATGGCGCTTGAAATTGCGTCGCTCGCCCCAAATGATCCCGCCTTGGCGGGACCGCTTGCGGGTTCGCTAGCAATTATAATTATAATTATCTGCTTTCCATAACAACGCCGCAGTGCTGGAATTGGTAGACAGGCCAGCTTGAGGGGCTGGTGTCCATTAGGACGTAAGAGTTCAAATCTCTTCTGCGGCACAAAGCGTTCGGGCGCGTAGCTCAGTTGGTTAGAGCATTTGTCTTACAAACAAAGGGTCAGAGGTTCGAGTCCTCTCGCGCCCACAAAAAATGAAATACTGGTCGGTTCGTCAGGTCATTCGACCTGACGCCCAGTCGGATGACTGGGCGAGTCCAGATATGCCCAATAAAGATGGGTGGGTGAAGAAGAGTTCGTCCGGTCATTCGACCGGACGCCCAGTCGGATGACTGGGCGAGTCCTCTCGCGCCCACCAGTTGCCTGGGTAGCTCATTGGTAGAGCAGAGGACTGGTTTTCGGTCCATTCCGCAGCAATGCGGAAAAGAAAAATCGGGTGAATTCGAGGAAGCCTTAGCTCCGACGTAACGTCGGAGAATGGTAATCTCGAGCCAAGTTCCAGCGGGCTTAGCTTCTGGAAAAGGTGTAGAGACTAGCAAGTGAGTCCCAACAATAATCTTGCGCCAGCGCCCGATATCCCGAAGAGGGACAATGAAATAGTCCGATCCTTGAAGAAATTCAAGAAAATAACAAGGAAAATCCTTGTGTAGAGAGTTCGATTCTCTCCCCAGGCACCACAAAGGAAATTGCAAGTTTTGGGAGCCCGCCTCGCTTCGCTCGGCGACTAGTTTGTATTCAATTTTGGGGGTAAAAACGAATTCACGATTTCGCAAAATATGGTTCGAGCCGATGTTTTTCAGAAATGTTGTCATTGCAGTCGGATTAGGAGAGGAAAGCAGATTAGCGGCTTGATTTAAGGATTTAACGAACTCACGAGCCGGTTCGAGCCAAGACAACCCCTTTGTCTCAAAGTCAGTGATTTTCTCACTCAATGACATTTTTTGAGAAAGTAAACTCTGTTTTTTGGCGGCGTATTCTTGTTGAGTAAGTGCATCATCAAGATACACATCAAGCAACTTTTGTAATTTTATCTCAATTTGCACCAACTCCGTTTTTAGTGCGCCAACTTGCCATTGTGATTCTTCTCGCGCTTTCTCCTGTTCGCTATCTAACGCCGCCAAAACTTTTTCGGTGTCTTGGCTCGATAAAGAAACTTTTTGAAGAAAACTTTTGATTTGGTCAGTTAGTGCTTCCTCGCGGAGATAATGCTTTTCTTGGCATAAACCTTTTTTCTTGATGCAGCGATAATAGTTATGTCCTTTTTGCCGCTCTCCAGTGATTGAGCAACCACAAGAGGAGCATTTAAGGAGGCCAAGAAAAGCAAAGTGGTGTTTCCGCACTTCTTGTACTTTGCCGCGCTTCTCCATCACTTCTTGGCATTTGTCAAAAAGTTTCTTTGAGATTAACGGCTCGTGTTGTCCTTCAAAAATTTCCCCCTTCCATTTCATTAGTCCAAGGTAAAAAACATTTTGTAGATTTTTTTGAATGTTTGCGATAACAAGTGGTTTTCCGAGATTACCACGCAAATCCTGTTCCTTGCACCAATTTGCGAGAGAGTGAAGTGTGTATTCTCCAGTGGCATACATTTCAAAAAGTTTCTTAACCTTAGGTGCTTTGCTTAGGTCAATGTCTATACCACGAGTTTTAGGATTATTGATGTAGCCAACCGGAGCCCAGCCTGGCCATACTCCATTTCTGATTTTTTGGCGTAAACCTCTTTTTACATTCTCTCGCAAATTATCTACAAAATATTTACTTTGGCCGAAAGCGATGTTTAACATAAATAAACCTTGTGGTGTTGGCTCAAACCAGAAGCAGGGAAATTTTAGGGACTTAATCAAGCCGCGATCTACAAAATAGATAATCTTTCCACCGTCCACAGAATTGCGCGCAAGACGGTCAGGGTGCCATGAGATAATGCCATCCGCTTTCCCTTTTTCGAGTAATGACAACATTTCTGCGAATTTAATTCGCCCGGGCTCTTTGGCGGTTTTGGCCTCGCAAAGCGAGGCAACAATTTCCAATTTTTCTTTGGCGGCAAATTCTTTTAGCTCAACAAGTTGGGCTTCAATCGAGAGAACTTGTCGGTCATCCTCTTCCGTTGATTTACGAGCGTAAAGTATATATTTCATAATGTTTTTGGGTTAAGGATTAAAATTTTTTCTTTTATTCTTTCAAAATCGCCAATTCGTTTTTGCCCCGAAAATTCAGTACAAACTGGCCGCCGAGCGAAGCGAGGCGGGCTCCCAAAACTTGCAATTTCCTTTGTGGTGCAGTATTCTTGAATTAGTCCGAACGCATTTCGCCG
>PFVO01000038.1 GCA_002790655.1 Candidatus Moranbacteria bacterium CG_4_9_14_3_um_filter_44_28
GATTCCAGTTCGTCGAGCGGCACGTCGGTTCGCAAATGATCGCCGATAATATTCAGGATATTGTTTATTGCCGGAAGATTAAGAAGCGTCTGAACTGAAAAAGCTTTTTGGCGGGCGGATTCGAGAATCAGCTGCTGTCGGTATGCCCTTCCGAAATCTCCGTCTTCATCGTGGCGGGTTCTGGCATATTTCAAAGCCGTTTCGCCGTCAAAAGTATAAAGGCCCTTTTCGATATCAAAAGTTTCATAGCTGAAATTCGGCCCCGGATAACGCTCGTCGTGAATGTCCTTGGGAACTTGAATCTTGATTCCACTAAGCTCGTCAATCACTTTTTTGAAGCCGTCAAAGTCAAGAGCGATATAATAATGAATAGGAAGTCCTGTGATATCAGTCAGGGCTTTTTTCAAATCTTCGATGCCGTCGACCGAACGGCCGCGGAGGTCTTTTCCGCGGGCGTAAAGGGCGTTTATTTTTGTATAGCTTTCCGTCTCCGGAATCTGGACATACAGATCCCGCGGGATGGAAAGCATGGCCGTCTGGAAGGTTTTTGGATTGACGCTGGCGATGATGATGGAATCGGTGAGATTTTCTCCCGGATAATTTTCGCCGGCCAGGCCGAGAAGCAAGATGTTTATTCTCCCTTCATTTTCTCCGCGCAAAGTTTTTTCCTTTGAAGACGTAATATCCTTTAAGCTTCCCAGAAAAGAATCCGGCGGCCGGACTTCAATCACTTTTTTGCTCGTGGCGTAGAATTTGAAAGCGAAGGCGAAAGCGGCTAAAAAAGCAAGGCCGAGAGCGATTAAAGCAATAACTATCCAGGTAATCTTTTTATTCGACATATTTTCAGTATAGCTGAATTGGCGCTCTTGCCAAGTCGCTTTTTTCCTGCTATTATAGCTGTGATGCGAATAAACGAATGAACGCGAATCTACAGATTGCGAATTTTATTTTGCAATATTGTTGTTTTAATCTCGCATTCGTGATTCGTTGATTGGCATAAGATTTGCTGATTAGCATCGTATTTTATGACTCAAGAAAAAAACAGCCCGCAATCCGAGGAGTACGGCGTGGGCGGGGTGTTTTGGGAAATCATCAAAATGGTTTTCTGGGTGGTGGTGATTATCGTTCCCTTGCGGGTTTTTTTGATTCAGCCGTTTTTCGTGCAGGGAGCTTCAATGGAGCCCAATTTTGAGGATAAAGAATATCTGATCATCAACGAGCTTGGCTACAAGACCACCGAAGTCGGATTTGATTACGGAGAGAAAGAAATTAGCTTCTTTACCGTCAAATCCTTCAAGGAGCTTGAGCGCGGCGATGTGGTTGTCTTCCGATATCCCCAAAATCTTTCCGTTTATTATATCAAAAGAATTATCGGTCTTCCGGGGGAAAAAATCGAGATAAAAGATAAGCGGGTGAAAATATTCAACTCCGAGAACCCGAATGGCTTTGACCTGGACGAAAGCAAATATCTTCCGCCAAGTGAGGAAACAAGCGGGGATCAAATCGTCGGGTTGAGCGATCAGGAATATTTCGTGATAGGCGACAACCGCAAATATTCTTCCGATTCGCGCTCCTGGGGACCAGTGCCGGGGAAGGATATTGTTGGGAAAGTATTGTTACGCGCGTGGCCGTTCAAAAGAGCTATGCTCTTTTGAAATAAAAGTTAAAAGTGAAAAATGAAAAATTTTGGTGTTGCTTCGCAACTTTATTAAATATAGTTCACGAGCGTAGCGAGTACCTTAATTTTTAACTTTTCATTTTAAATTTTTAATTTACTATATTGCCACGCAAGCAAAAAATTTCAAAAAAGGCTGCAAAAAAGCTAAAGACTGCACAGCCTCAAGAAGAGTTTCTCCTCCAGCCTCCGCGCGGGATGCGGGACATTCTCCCCCAAGAACAGCCTTATTGGCAGCAGGTGCGGCGCGTGAGCGAGAAAGTGGCAACTGATTTCGGCTACCAACGCGTTGATTTGCCATTAGTGGAATTCACAAATCTCTTTACAAGAAGTATCGGATCAGGGACGGATATTATCGAGAAAGAAATGTACTCTTTTTCCACTAAGGGCGGGGAAAGGGTGAGTCTGCGTCCGGAGTTCACGGCCGGCGTTGCCCGCGCTTATATTCAGCACGGGATGCATATTCTTCCCAGACCGGTGAAATTATATTACACAGGATCCTGTTATCGTTACGACCGACCGCAAGAGGGACGATGGCGGGAATTTTACCAGTTTGGATGCGAAGTGATCGGCGAACAGAATCCGGTTTTGGACGCCCAAATTATTCAGATGGGCTGGAGGATTATTCACCAACTGGGTATTAGAAACGTCAAGGTTCATGTGAGCAGTATCGGCTGTCCGGCTTGCCGCAAGAATTATCGCAATCTGCTTGTGCACTATCTCGAATCAAAAAAACAGAAACTGTGCATCGACTGCAAAAGAAAACTTGACACCAATCCGCTTCGAATTCTGGATTGCAAAGAAGACAAGTGTATTCAAGTGAGGACGAATGCTCCCCAGTCAATTGATCATCTCTGCGATGAGTGCCGAATTCATTTCAAGGAACTTCTTGAATATCTTGAGGAGCTGGGAATTCCTTTTGAACTTGATTCAGCTCTTGTTCGCGGTCTTGATTATTATACCAAAACAGTCTTTGAATTCTTTTCTGCTTTAAGTTCGGATGACAGCGGGAAATCCAAAAGAAATGCTCTGGGTGGGGGAGGAAGATATGACCAGCTCATAAAAATGCTTGGGGGGGAGGATACGCCGGCAGTGGGCTTCGGCTTGGGACTGGACAGACTTGTTATTGAAATGAAAAAGCTCGGCGTTCGCGCTCATAAGGAACCCAACCCCCGAATTTTTCTGGCGCAATTGGGAAATTTTGCCAAGAGAAAAAGTCTTCGCTTGTTTGAATCTTTGGAGAGAGCGGGGATTATGGTCGCCGAAAGTTTTGGGCGGGGAAGTTTGAAGTCGCAAATGAAAATAGCCGGTCGTTTGGGAGTGGAGGTAACCTTGATTCTGGGTCAAAAAGAGGCTCTTGACGGGACGGTGATAATGAAGGATATGGCCAGCGGAAATCAGGAAATAATCGATGCGGGGAAAATAGTGGATGAGGTGAAAAAGAGACTGAAAAAATGAAATTCGTAGAGAATATGTGCGTTTTTTGTAAAATCGCGAAAAAAGAAATCCCAACGGAATTCCTGTATGAGGATGATTTGACTGTTGCTTTTCGGGATATTCATCCGATTGCTCCGGTGCATGTCCTTGTGATTCCGAAAAAACACATCGAGAGCGTGGCAAATATAACTGAAGTAGATGAACGATTGATGGGCAGATTGATTTTGACTGCCAAAAAGATTGCTGATGATTTGAAAATTTCTAAGGAAGGTTATAAGTTGCTCATTCGGGTTGGGGAGTATGGCGGGCAGGAAGTTCCTCATATTCATTTGCATTTGATTGGAGGCGCGAGATTATCAGAAGACATAAAACCTATTTAACTTGTCATTCCGACCAAGTCCGCAATTTAGATAAATTGCGGGACGCGTGGAGAAATCTGCGTGTGTTAGCAAATGGTTAGCCATTAGATTATAAACGCAGATCCCTCGACTTCATCCCGCTAAAGCGGAATTCCGCTCGGGATGACAAAAAGAAAAACTGGAATTTTGTATTTTGTATTTAGAAGGGAGGTTTCAATGATCGAAGTAAAAAAGAAAGACCGGGAAAGCTCGGAAAGTCTGATAAAGCGTTTTTCCCGCCGCGTTCAGCAAAGCGGCGTTTTACTCACGGCTCGAAGCAGCCGATTTTACGCAAAGCCAAAAAGCAGACGCCAGATGAGACTCTCGGCCCAGTATCGGGCGAAAATAAAGAAGGAAGTAGATAAACTCAAAAAAATTGGCAAATTTGACGAAGAAGCGTTGAAAAGAGTGAAGAGAAAA
>PFVO01000020.1 GCA_002790655.1 Candidatus Moranbacteria bacterium CG_4_9_14_3_um_filter_44_28
AAAACTCAAACCAAGACCGAAACAGGCTGCCGTCAACGCGTTGAAAAAAATCATCAACGTGGATATTGATCGCATTATCCGTCAAATCAAGCGCAAATCTCCTCGCTGGTTAGATCCAAAAGTGGCGAATCTTCTTATTGAAAGTCTTAGGGAAATAAAATCTCTTAATAACTAATCAAAAAACAATTTTCGTGAAACAAAAAATTCCACGGAAACTGTTAATAAAAAATGTATGTTTTTTGGAAGTTCTAGTATCGATCTTCAAATAATAATTCTTCTATTGGGAATCTCAGTTATTGCTTCTTTAGTTGTTTTTGCTGTTGCTAAAAGAAAATTTTTAGCAGTACCGATTTTTTCTATACTGGTAAATGCTATTTTTTTTCTGGCTGTTCTTACCGGATCTGAAATTTTTCGGGCATATCGTATTATTTGGTTTGGCTATTTCTCTTTCTTCATCTGGCCTCTCCTCAACATCTTCCTCATAATCCACTACGCTCGAACAAATCCGAAAAAATAACACCGATCGCGGCCGGGATGCCATTGAAATCCTCGACAAAAAGGGGATTTTTTGGTATGCTTGATTTGTAAAAAAATTCCTTTCAATTGTAATCAGAAAGGATTACGTTAGTAATCAGAAATGCTTACATTATGGATATATTAAAAATAACCAATTCTAAGACCAGAAGAGCTATTTTTCAGCTGTATTTTGCGCATCCTGAAAAAAAATATTATCTTCGCGAGCTGGAAAGAATTTTGAATTTGCCGGTTCAAAACATTAGAAGGGAATTTTTGGTTTTGGAAAAAAACGGGATATTCATACGGGAAAAGCAGGGCAATCAAGTATATTATTCTTTGAATGCCAAATCGCCGATTTTTCCTGAACTTAAAAGTATTGTTTCCAAGACAATTGGGGCGCAAGGCAATCTGAAAAAAATCCTAACCGCAACAGCCGGAATAAAAATAGCTTTTATTTTTGGATCCTTCGCAAACGGTAAAGAAGATTCTCTTTCGGATATAGATCTGATGATTGTCGGGGAAATTAACGAAAATATGCTGGTAAGAAAAATTTCAAAATTGGAAAATAAGCTGGACAGGGAAATAAATTATCATATTTTCAGCCAGAAAGAATTTGCCAAAAGGATCAAAGAAAAAGATTTTTTCATAATGAAAATTTTGTCAAAACCGGTGATTTTTTTGATTGGCAATCATGAAGACGTTTCAAGAATTCATTAGCAAAGGGCTTATCAAGGAAGAAAAAATAGATTTTGCTCAAGTGATCAAAGTGCTTCAAAAAGCCCGAAGAAGCATAAAAAGCGCGAAAGTGCTTTTTGCTGACGGCGACTTCGAAGGAAGTTATCAACTTGCCTATGAGGCAATGCTTCTTTCCGGAAGAGCTCTTGTTTTTTCTTATGGCTATAGGCCAAGATCAACCGGATCGCATAAAATCACGATCGACTTTGTCGAAAAAGTTTTTGGAAAAAAAGACATGACCCTTATTTTCAAGTTTGATAAAATGAGAAAGAACAGGCACTATCTTATTTATGGATCAGGGCTGTCAATTTCCGAAACGGAGGCAAAGAATGCGATTTCGTCAGCGAAAGATTTTGTATCTGAAATTGAAAAATTAGTGCAAGATAAAAATCCGCAAAAACAATTATTTTAATTTAAAAGCGAAATGGGGAAAGAAATCGCTATAAAAGTTGAAGGAATCTCGAAAACCTTCCGCATTCCTGCCTCGCCGGCCCGCTTCGCCGTCCGCCTCGGATTAACCGAGTCGAGACGGGAATCGAGGCGAGCCCCACGAAAAAATTTCGACTCTGCAGGGGGCTTTATTCCAACCTAAATTGCACTTGACATTTATTTAGGTTTAACTTAAAATAAGGTAGTAAATAAGATAAGATGCAAAAAGATGCTTTATAAAAGGGAAATAATAAGCGAAATCGAGAAATATCTTTTTACCGATGATATAGTTGTTTTGCATGGAGCGCGTCAGGTTGGCAAAACGCACATTTTATATTTCCTGGATGAATTGCTGAAAAAGCAGAAAAAACAAACCGCGTATATTGATCTGGAAGACTCCCGTTATGTGTCGATTCTTGACGCCGGCATAAAGAGTTTCACCAATTTACTCGAAGAAGAAGGCTTGTTTGATCGGGAAAAATCCGTCAAGAAAAAGGAAAAAATTTTTGTATTTATTGATGAAATACAATATCTGAAAAATCCCTCGTCTTTTCTGAAGCTGATTTCCGATCACCACAAAGATATAAAACTTATCGTATCGGGGTCTTCAAGTTTTGAAATCAAAGATAAATTCAGCGATTCTCTGGTTGGAAGAACCGTCAATTTTGAAATATTCAATCTATCCTTCAGTGAATTTCTGCTGTTCAAAAATTATCATTTTCAGAGAGGAAAAGTTTATACGAAAAAAAAGACGAATGAGCTAAAAGATCTTTTTCGGGAATATGCTCTCTTTGGAGGGTATCCGAAAATCGTTCTGACGCCGCAGACGGAAAAAAAAGAGAAATATTTGCAGCAGATTATTGACACGTATATACGTAAAGACATCAGAGATCTTGCCGATATAAAAGACATTGATAAATTCAACAATCTGCTTGGAGTACTGGCTTCGCAGAGCGGGAACATGCTGAATGTAACCGAACTGTCAAATACTTGCAAAATAGCGAAATCAACGGTTGAACGGTATCTTTTTATAATAGAAAATACCTATATCATAAAACTTGTTCATCCATACAGCAAAAATATTCGTTCGGAGCTTTTCAAAGTTCCCAAGATTTATTTTTATGACACGGGCCTTATGCAAATGCTTTGGCTCAAAAACTTGCAGAAGGAAATCATCGGAAATGTATTCGAAACGAGTATTTTTTCCGAACTGGTAAAAATATACGACAAAGATGCCGTATTGTACTGGAGAACGAAGGATAAAAAAGAAATAGATTTTATCGTGAGGAAAAATAATTCCTATATCCCCATAGAAGCTAAGCTTAATTTCAACCAATTTAATCCTGTCGCTATAAGATATTTTCAGGAAAAATATCATATTAACAAGTATAATGTTGTCGGATTGGCGGGGGATATGCGCGGCAAGGAATATATTTATCCTTGGTCTTTATAGTCTTATGGAAAAAGAAATCGCCATCAAAGTCAGCGGGATTTCCAAAACCTTCCGCATACCTGCCTCGCCGGCAGGCGGGCCCCACGAGAAAATCAGCACTTTGCGGGGGGCTTTTGTGAACGCCCTAAAGATGAAAGAAAGCGGTCTTTTTTGCGGTATTATTAATAAAATAGCAACACTTGACAAATTTTCAGTATTTGCTATTATTAGTTCAGCTAAAACCACCCGCTCTGACCCTTCGGGGCACGGCGGGGTTTTGTTTTATAATTTCGAATTTTGAATTTCCAATTTCGAATCAATTTTGAAGGTTAAAATGACAGAAGACAGAAACAAAATCAAATACGACCTTGAAAAAAGAACTGCCGAATTTGGAGGAAGCGTGATTATTTTTTGCAAAAAGATAAGGCAAGATACTATAATGAAGCCCCTGATATCGCAATTGGTAAGAAGCTCGACAAGCGTGGGGGCGAATTATTGCGAAGCGAACGGGGCGAGTTCCAAAAAAGATTTCAAGAACAAAATACATATTTGCAAAAAAGAAGTGCAGGAGAGCAAACATTGGTTGCATATGATTTCGGTGGCATGTCCGGAGATGAAAGAAAATGCCAGAAGATTATAGAAAGAAGGGCAAGAATTGACATTAATTTTCGGAAAGATAATTTCAAAATTGAAAAATTAGAATTTAGAATTTGGTTCAAAATTCAAAATTAATAATTCAAAATTCTCAAAAAGTGGACAAAAACATCGCCATACAAGTGAGTAACATTTCCAAAACCTTCACCATTCCGCATGAGAAAATTTCCACTCTGCGAGGGGCTTTTGTGAACATGTTTCGGGGGAATTCGTATGAGAAATTCAAGGCGCTGGATGACGTCAGTTTTGAGGTGAAAAAAGGGGAATTTTTCGGAATCATCGGGCGTAACGGTTCGGGAAAGTCAACATTACTGAAAATACTGGCGGGGATTTATCAGACTGATAAAGGCGGGAAAGTTACTATTAACGGACGCATCTCGCCGTTTTTGGAACTTGGCATCGGTTTCAATCCGGAGCTTTCGGGACGGGACAACATATATCTCAACGCGACAGTTTTGGGGCTTACTACCAAGCAAATCAATAATAAATTCGACGATATTGTCAATTTCTCGGAACTGCGCCG
>PFVO01000031.1:0-5214 GCA_002790655.1 Candidatus Moranbacteria bacterium CG_4_9_14_3_um_filter_44_28
TGTTTGTCAAGCAAATAAATTTACAAAAACGATAATGTTTGCTAAACTTGTAATTAAGATATGCGTGTTTTTTATAAATTTTACTAACCGCCAATTTTGGGCGGCGTGCCAGTTTCACTGGCACGAAATTCGGCGGCGGCGGAAAGCGAGGGCGGGCAAAAATTCCTTCCCCCCACCCCCTTCCTTTTTGCCCGCCCGAGCGGAAAAGTTTTTTTTCCTGCCGAGCGAAGCTCGGCAATCAAAATTCGCAATCTGGATTTTGCTCAAAAAAAGTTCGGATTTCGTCCAATAAACACCAACTAATGGGTGATTAGCTCAGCTGGTTACCTGCCTGCCGGTAGGCAGGGAGCGTTTGCTCGATTCACCCCGCACCAAAAATCATGGGCAATTAGCTCAATGGTAGAGCGTTTGCTCGACACGCAAGAGGTTACAGGTTCAATCCCTGTATTGCCCAAATTTTGGTGCGGGGCAAGTGCAAAAGGTCAGTGGTTCGAGTCCACTATCACCCAATTGAAAAGTAAATAAAAAGATATGCCCGAAGAAAAAGAAGAAAAACTGACTAAAAAAGAAGAGGAGAAGCTTCATGTTTATTTTGTTGAAAAAGTTGTCACGCTGATGACCGGCGCGATGGGGCTGGTCGCCGCCCTTGCCTGGAACGACGCTATTCGAAAACTTTTTGAGCGCGTTTTTGGCACGCAGGGGAGCGGGGATGTTACCGCCATGTTCATCTACGCGGCAATTGTCACTACTGCTGTGGTTGTTGTTACGTACAGGTTAACGAGAATTGTTGAGAAGATGCGGAAGAAAGAGAAAGAAAAGAAATAATACTTGTCTAAAAATTTACCCGAGAGTTAAGTTCTCGGGTTTTTTATTTTCTCCTCCTTCCATGAAAAGCTTTATGCACTTCCTTGAGTTGGCGATTCGTCACGTGGGTGTAAATTTGCGTGGTGGTGACGGATGAATGACCCAGCATTTCCTGAACGGAGCGAATGTCGGCGCCGTTTTGGATGAGGTCGGTCGCGAAAGAATGGCGGAGAGTGTGGGGGTGAACGTCCTTCACGATTCCGGCTTTCACAGCGTAAAATTTCACAATCCGCTGAACAGTGCGCGGCGTGATTCTTAAGTTTTCAGAAGATTTCTTTTTCCCCAAATGCTTTATTCCAACCCGAACGAATAGGGCCGGGTCAATGTCAACTCTTTTCTCCAGATATCTCTCCAATGCATTTTTCGCCCGATCAGAAATAAAAACCACCCGAATTTTTCCGCCCTTTCCCCGAACGCTGAATTCCTGTGTTTTGAGATTTATCTGGTCCCGATTGAGATTCACCAGTTCCGAAACCCGAAGGCCGGAGCTATACAATAATTCCAAAATCGCCCGATCTCGCAAAGATTTTAAACCGCTCCCCGAAGCCGCTTCAAAAATCCGATCAACCTCTTCCGCTTCTAAAAATTCAACTTCCCGCCGGAGAGTTTTTCCAAGTTCGATCTTCTCCGCCGGCAAAGTTTTCACGTCGCGCTTAGCGAGATACTTCAAAAAATTGCGAAGGGCGATCACGTGATAGTTCTGGGTCACTTTTTTGATCGGGCGTCCTTTTTCGTCCGAAAGGCGATTGAGATGCAGGCGATAACTTCGCACTAGTTCGTCTGTGATCGCGGCCGGCGAGCTGACGCGCGCCCACTTCAAAAACCGCTCGAGATAGTGGTCATAATTTTCGATCGTTTTTTGGGAGCGGTCTTTCTCGATTTCAAGATATTCGAGATATTGGTTTTTGAGCTGATTGAGATTCATGCTGTTTAAATTATACCAAAATGATTCCAAATGATATACCTCTAAAAAATAAGCTTATTTAAGCCAAAATCCACCAATTTTCATAATCTGCCGGTTTTTGGAACTTGACACTATCCTCCACTGTGATAACCTAGTATCCGTTAAAATTAGGGACAAAAAGAGTTCGCTTCAGTAAGGAATACGGGAAAACAGCGCTTGTCCGACCTTCTTGTCCAAAAGAAAGGATAAACCTATCAGTAACATTTTCAAAAGCTTCTTCCAGATTCTCTGGAGGGGACTGCGAGCGTTACTTAGAGGAGAAAACTTTCGACGTATCCCCCGAAAAATTCATTCATTTCAATTTAACACAGCTACCTTTCTCAAAAGGAGGTTTGTCGCTCAAAAATTGCTTGTTTTTTTCAGAGAGTATTCTGCTACTATTGTAGTGGCTTTTTGTGTTGTCCTTGTCGCTCTCATTAACTTCGCTTCAGCTAAAGATGTCTCTTTCTCCGTTTTCGGTTCCATAATAAATAAAGGCGATAACAGTCAATTGCTAAAAAACAAAATAGCCATTCAGAATGAAAGGGGAAATAATCTGGCGACTGCTCCGCTTGCCGGCCCGGGATATCTCGCAAGCCCCGTTTCTCTTGAAGAAGAATATTACATTGAGGACAGCCAGATGTATGTGAACTCTGCCCCTTCAGTCCAAGACCAAATAATGCTTGCTTCATACAATCCTGTTTCAGAAAGAAACGGCCGCGCGACACAAATCTATCAGGTCAAAGAGGGAGATACTTCTTCACTTATCGCCGCAAAATATGGCATCAGTACCAACACAATTCTTTGGGCTAACAGTCTTTCTGAAACATCCCTCATTAGGCCCGGTGACAAACTGACAATTCTCCCCGTAACTGGCATCAAGTACAAAGTTCAGAAAGGCGATTCGCTCAATGTGATCGCCCGGAAATACAACGCCGACAAACAAAAGGTTCTGGCTTATAACGAAATTCCAGCCGATGAAAAACTAAGGGAAGGCCAGGAGATTGTTCTCCCTGACGGATATATTTCCGCGCCGACCCCGGCCGCGACAGGAACACGATTGGCAACAGCTTATGGAACAAGCGGCTATGGAACACAGTACGCCACCGCGGCAAGTTCTTATCGTGCGGATTCCCGGGCCGGAGCGGGTCATCGCTTCCCGTACGGATATTGCACCTGGTATGTTTCTCAAAGACGTTACGTCCCCTGGGGCGGAAATGCCGGAGCCTGGCTTGCCAATGCCCGGGCGAGCGGAAAGGCGACTGGAGGAGCTCCGAAGGCAGGAGCGATCATCGTGACGGGGGAATCACGCTGGGGACACGTCGGCATTGTGGAAAAAGTGAGCGGCAATACGGTTACGATTTCTGAAATGAACTACGCCGGGTTTGGCAAAAAATCCACCCGCACCATAAACGCCAACAGCCGAGCGGTGAAAGGATTTATATACTAAAAATATTCTTTTGAATTTATGGCGTAGTGCCCTGATTACGGCACTATTTTTTATTGGCTTACGGCTATTAATAATCTTATTATTCATTCAGCCAAAACCAAAATTGATTAAGAAGTTTTTCTTTTAGTTTGTGCGTGTTGGCGTGCGAAAGAACGCCGAGATAGGATTGCAAGGATTGATTCAATGATTTATTGTCAATTTTCCCTGTTTTATATTGGGCAATCCGCATCTTCAATTTCTTGAATATCCGCTTTTTCGTTTTTGTCCGAAGTAGCCGATAATGAGGCAAAATGACATAGCCAAGAAAATCAATCCCTTGGCTTTGTTTTCTGATGACAATTTTTTTCGGGTGCAGTTCCAATGAAAGGGTGTTTTTTAGAAAAGAATTTATTTTAGGAAGTATATTTTCCAATTCTTTTTTGGTGTTTCCAACAATAACAAAATCATCGGTATAGCGTGCGTAGTTTTTTATTTTCAGCTTGTGCTTGATAAATTGGTCAAGTTCATTCAGATAAACATTTGCGAAAAGCTGGGAGGTGAGATTTCCAATCGGCAATCCTCTCACATAAAAAATATCCGATTGCCTGGAAGAAAAACTATCAATAATTTGCTCTAAAAGCCAGCGGGCGTTTTCGTCCTTTATCCGTTTTTTCAAAATGTTCTTCAGTATCGCGTGGTCAACAGACCCGAAGAATTGTTTAATGTCGCACTTGAGAATAAAGCAGGGCTTGGAGTAATTTTGACTTATCTGTCTTATAAATTTTTCCAAAGCCGATACCCCTTTATGCGTCCCTTTTCCAATTCGACACGAATATGAATTGGAAATAAAAGTTTCTTCAAAGATAGGATCAAGCACCGAAAATACGGCGTGGTGCAAAACCCTGTCTCTGACATCCGCTTTATGGATGTGTCTTTGTTTGGGGT
The DNA here is from genome assembly GCA_002790655.1 of Candidatus Moranbacteria bacterium CG_4_9_14_3_um_filter_44_28. Lineage (GTDB taxonomy): Bacteria > Patescibacteriota > Minisyncoccia > Moranbacterales > UBA11712. The sequence goes on from PFVO01000031.1 coordinate 4,182, forward strand.
CTTGGATATAAAATGAAGAATAAGCGCCGTGTTTATACGCGCCTCGCCTCAATTCCCGATGAAGCTGGAAAATGTTTCGCTCTAATTCCCATTCAAACCTCTGAACGTCCGCTTTGTTTCTTTTGTTGCTTTTGAAGCTGTCCCAAGCCAAAAACAGGTTTTCGGGCGAAATGATTTTCTCAAAGATATTATTATAATTTTTCATTTTATCGCTATGGAAGAATTTGACATACCAATTTTCAAAAAAATATACGAGCTGTATCGGAATTTTTACGGCTTCAGAAATTCAGTTCCAAAACTTGACCGCTATACGCTCTGGCAGAAGTGCGAAAACATTTTGCTGGAAACGCTGGAAAACATATTACTGGCCAGCCAGATGCCCAAAGCGGAAAAATTGCCTATCCTTGAAAAAGCCAGTTTAACGCTAAACCTTTTCAGGATTTTCGTCCGTCTTGCCAAAGAAGTAAAAGCGATTGACAACAAAAAGTATGTTCTGCTACAAGAAAACACGGACGAAGTCGGACGAATGCTCGGCGGCTGGATAAAATCCACCAAGGATTCTTAAGATAAACGCTCTCCCGAAAAAGGAGAGCGTTTAATTTTGACTTGAGGTAATTTCCGAGCGGACGCCAAACCAAGGTTGTCGTTGCGGTTGTCGTCCCAGTTGTTGTTGACGTTGACACCACCATTGGTCGAATTGCCGACGTTGACACGGTTACCATCCGAGTCCACGGAATTTGCTTACTTCCGTCCGAAAGTCACTGAAAATTGAGATTTACTTCCGCTAACAGCGGATTATATTCTCTTTCTTCTGTATTTTATTCGAGAGCAGTCCCGCCAAGGCGGGACACCTCCGCTAAAAGCAAGCAAGAAATTAACTCTCGTCTTTACTTGCACGCTACCGCAGCCGTAGCCGACGATATTCTGGCAAGGTCTAAAGAAAAGACATCTCGCGAAGTTAAGCCGTAACCTAACTTGCATTAGCAAGATGATTGTATCTTATCAACTTTTCTGACAAAAGAAAAGAGCCTCC
>PFVO01000031.1:5223-24469 GCA_002790655.1 Candidatus Moranbacteria bacterium CG_4_9_14_3_um_filter_44_28
AAAATTTCGCCGGAGGCTCAAGTTTTCAAAAAGGAGCGATGTTTCAAGGTTTCAAGTTTCGTTTCCGAGCGGACGCCAAACCAAGGTCGCCGCCGCGGCGGTCGTCCCAGCCGTCGTAGACGTAGACACCACCATCGGTCGAACCGCCGACGTCGACACGGTGACCATCCGAGACCACGGAAGAAGTCCTGGCGTAGATGTCAGGCAACAGCCAGACGTTGCGGACTTCCTTGAAGGTGGTAATGCCCCAGGTCGCTTCGGGAGCGTTGGGAACGTATTCCACCTCGGTGAGAAGTTTTTGCTGTTCGTCCCAGTTTTTCCGTGTGGAATTGGGAACGATTCCTTTGCGAAGCATAAGCCACTCCGCGGTCACCTTGTCCTCACGGGAAAACTTCTGCTTGGGTTCCGCATACCACCCGCCCTCTTTGGTGTAAAATAGCTGGGCGTTGAGATTGCGGACTTCCAGCAACGACATAGGACCGGGAGTCCCTGCCATCAGCACAAAGCCGTTTTCACGGAGCCACTGGAGCGCTTCCTCCGACGGAAGCGTTTCAGCGAAATGTTGAAGCAGTTCGTCGCCGTAGGTAAGCTTGCGGGCCAGGGCGATTTCCTCGGGCGAGATAAAATCCTTGCCGAGAATGGTGCGGGCGAGATCATAGTCGTTGGCAGGTGCCACTACTATCTGGCCGTCGCTTTTTACCTTCGGACAACCCATAAGCATATACTCGGCCAGATTACGCCGTGCTGTCCTATTGTTGATGGGAAGTTGGAAGTTTGTCCACGGCACACCCGCTTTTTCCATTACACGGATAAACTTCGCCGTTTTGTCCAGCACGTCGCTGAGATTGAAGGGTGCGATGGTATCCATCGGATGCCTCCTGATTTTTGATTTTCCGCCTAATGGCAGAAACTTGTCCCTTGAATGAGACGAGCATTTTAAGAATCAAAAATGACGCTCAAAACTCCCGTCTCATCACAAATATGGATGATAAAGAACCAACGGACCAGCTTAGCATATTTCTATAATTTTGTCCAGTTTTTGAATCTCCAAATCCAATAATTTGCCTTGTATAAAGTAAAAATAGCTTATACTTTCTTCAACTTTCCGAATTTGGCTGAAATCTTCTTTACTCCCGCCTTCATAAAAGCGACTGTGACAATGTCATCTTTTGCGGAAATCACAACGCCCTCTCCAAATGCCGGGTGACTGACTCTTTCGCCATCTTTGAAATTATAAATAATTTCTTTTTTACTTGAAACTTTTCCAGTTTTTTCCTTACCCGGTAATTTTTCGTAACCCGAAATCAATTCTTCCGGAACATCCTCCAAAAATCTCGAGGCGACATTAACGCGCACCGAGCCGAAAATATTTCTGGTTGTCGTCCAGAGAAGATAAACTCTTTTCTTGGCCCGCGTGATGCCAACGTAACATAATCTTCTTTCTTCCTCCAGTTCGCTTTCGTCAAGCATCGCCCGCGAATGGGGGAACAAACCTTCTTCCATTCCGGCGATGAAAACCGTGTCAAACTCAAGACCTTTGGCGCTGTGAAGGGTCATTAGATGCACCGTTCCCGATTTGGAATCAATGTTGTCCGTCGAGGCCATAAGCGAAACTTCTTCCAAAAACAAATTCAGCCCGTTCATCCCTTTTTCATTTTTGTATTTCTCCGCGACCGTGAAAAGCTCGCGCACATTCTCATAACGGATTTGACCCGCTTCACCTTCTGAAAGAAGCAGCTTTTGATACCCCGTCTCGGTCAAAACCGACTCCATAAGATCAATAACCGAAACCCGCCTGGCTTCGTCCTGCAGTCTTTCCACGAGCGCCCCGAATTTTGAAATCGCGTCAATTTTGGCTTTATCAAGATTCGCAATGCTTCTTGATTTTTTGGCAGAGGAAACGAGATCCAGATTATTTTCCCGGGCAAATTTGATCCATTTTCCCAGAGTAACTTCTCCAATTCCCCGCGCCGGCAAATTGATAATCCGTTCAAGACTAATCTCGTCAGTCGCATTGTTGATAAAACGCAAATAAGCCAAAAAATCTTTTATCTCCCGCCGCTCGTAAAAACGTAGCCCTCCCACCACCCGGTAGGGAATCGCCACTTCCAAAAATACCTCTTCAATCGCCCGGGATTGAGCATTGGTGCGGTACAAAACAACAAAGTCATTGAAGCTTAATCCCTCCTCTTCAGCCAATCTTTGAATTTCCCGAACAATAAAATCTGATTCATCCTGTTCGTCGGAAGATTTATAGACAATAATATTATGACCTTCGACATTATCCGTCCATAATTTTTTGTCTTTGCGGCGCAAATTTTTTGAAATCACGCCGTAAGCCGCATCCAGAATTTTCTGCGTCGAGCGGTAATTGCGTTCAAGCTTCACCACCTTCGCTTCCGGATAATCTTTTTCAAAATTCAGGATATTGCGGACATCCGCTCCGCGAAAGGCATAAATTGACTGCCAGTCGTCACCGACGACGCAGAGATTGCGATGGCGTCCGCCAAGAAGATTCACGAGAACATATTGGGCATGGTTGGTATCCTGATATTCGTCAATCAGGATATAGCGGAAAATATTTTGGTATTTTTCCAGAACTTCGGGAAATTTTTGAAAAAGCTCAACCGTCTTTTGAAGAATGTCGTCAAAATCAAGGGCGTTGTTTTCTTTGAGAATTTTTTGATAAGCCTCATAGATCCTGGCGACAACTCTTTCAAAATAGCTCTCGCCGGAAACATAGCTTTCAACGCTCTGGAGTTCGCCCTTCGCCTTCGAGATTACCGCCAGCATTGAGCGCGGATTGAATTGCTCGAGACTGACAGCCTTTTCTTTCATTATTTTTTTGACAAGCGCCAGCTGATCCGCTTCATCATAAATCGCAAAATTTTTTTTGAAGCCGATTTTTCCGATTTCGGCGCGCAAAATCCGAACACAAACGTGGTGAAAAGTGCCCATCCACGGCTGTTGACTCGCCTCATACCTCAAGCCTTGTGGTGTGGGGTGAAATCTGGCGCCGATAAGTTTTTTTATCCGCTCTTTCATCTCGCCAGCCGCCTTGTTGGTAAAAGTCACCGCCAGGATATTCCGGGGCGAAATTTTCTTTTCCCTGATGAGATAGGCGATTCTATGAACGAGGAGCCGCGTTTTTCCCGAGCCGGCTCCGGCAATCACCAAAACCGGCCCTTCAACTGTCATAACCGCTTCTCGTTGCTGCTCATTTAATCCCTTGATTATTTCCACAACATATGTATAATAGAGTATTAATGCAAAATTGAAAATATTCATACTATGGAATTTTTAATTTCTATGGTATTATTAACACAGCTGAATAATCACTAATTTTGTAGTTATGGCATTGACCAAACAGAAAAAGACCAAAGTCATCGCAACTTCGAAGACACACGAAAAAGACACTGGCTCACCGGAAGTCCAGATTGCTTTGTTCACGGAGAAAATAAAGAGCTTGACATCCCACCTCAAAAAAAACAAAAAAGACAACCATTCCCGAAGAGGGCTTCTCAAGATGGTTTCCAAGCGAAAGAAACTTTTGAGTTACCTTAAAGGAAAAGATTCAAAAAGGTTCAAGAAGCTGGTAACATCCCTGGGATTAAAAGAATAACATATGACCACAGGAAAATTTATCGAACAAAGAGTGGGAGTTTTGGTGGATATTCAGAATATGTACTATTCCGCCAAAGTTCTTTACAAGAAAAAGGTCAACTTCAAAGAGATTTTGAAGACCGGCGTCTCGGGGCGAAAACTCATTCGGGCAATTGCCTACGGCATAAAAACAATCGAGGGACTCGAGAAAAATTTTTTCGACGCTCTCCAGAAATCCGGCTTTGAAGTACGCACCAAAGACCTTCAGATTTTTCCGGGCGGAGCCAAGAAGGGAGATTGGGACGTGGGAATCACGGTTGATGCCATCAAACTCGCGGGCCGCCTGGACGTGGTTGTTCTGGTAACCGGCGACGGGGATTATTTGCCGCTGGTTCAATATCTCCAAAATACAAAGGGCTGCCGGGTGGAAGTCATTGCTTTTTCCGAATCAGCTTCCGGAAAACTCACCGAAGCGGCGGATGATTTCATCAATTTGAGCGAAAATAAGAGAAAGTTCCTTATTTAATTAAAAATTCAAAAATCAAAGTGCAAAATTTTGGTACTCGCTTCGCTCGTAACATTTTAAAATAATTTTTGAATTTTACATTGTCATTTTACATTTTGATTTTTACATTTTTAATTCCAGCTGTGCTAGTAACTAATACCACGTATCCCGCACTAAATTGATTGGTGCCGAATACGTGTGATTCGTGTACTGGCGCTACTTGGGAAAAACTTTCAAATGGAAAAAGTGAAAAAATTCGAAACAGAGATCGCCGGGCGAAAACTAATCGTTGAGTCCGGTCTTTTCGCCCAGCAGGCAAATGCTTCGGTTACCGTTCGCTACGGCGACACGCTAGTTCTTGCCACCGCCGTAATGAGCCCCGAAGCAAGAGAGGGAATGAACTATTTTCCTCTCATGGTTGATTACGAGGAAAAATTCTACGCCTCCGGAAAAATCAAGGGAAGCCGTTTTATCAAGAGGGAAGGACGGCCCACTGACGAGGCGGTTCTGAATGGTCGCCTGATCGACCGGACATTGCGGCCGCTTTTTGATCAGCGGATGCGAAATGAAGTGCAGATTATTGTCACCGTTCTTTCCATTGATCGGGAAAACGACCCCGCGCTCGTCGGAGCGATTGCCGCTTCAACTGCTCTTGCGATATCCGACATTTCCTGGAACGGCCCCATTGGCGTGGTGCGGGTCGGGAAAAAAAACGGCCAAATCGTCATTAACCCCGTCAATGAAGATCTTGAAAAAAGCACCTATGATATTTTTGCCTGCGGAATTTCCGGAAAAATCAATATGATCGAAACTTCGGCCAAAGAGGTTCCGAAAGAGGAGATCCTGAAGGGGCTTCTTGAAGGACAAAAAACAATTGACCGAATTGTGGATTTCATAAAGGATATCCAGAGCCAGATTGGAAAATCAAAGGCCGAGGCGGCTCTTCTTCTGCCGGACGAAAGTTTCGAAAAAGAAATTCTGGAGAAATTTTCTGACAAAATCCGGCCGGTTCTCTATCAAAAAGACCACGCCGTGCAGATAAAAAAACAGCAAGAACTTTTCAGCGCCACTGATGATTACGTCAAAGAAAAATATCCCGATGATTATGATCAAAAAAAAGAGCTGGCTTCAGTCGTCATTGATTCAGAAATGCAAAAAATATTTGACGAAGCAATTTTGAAAAACGACGAGCGGCCCGACGGGAGAAAATTTGACGAGGTGCGTCCTATTTCGTGCCTGGTCGGAGTTCTCCCCCGCACTCACGGATCGGCTCTCTTCACCCGCGGAGAAACCCAGGCCCTCACAACCGTCACGCTCGGCGCGCCGGGTATGGAGCAGATTATTGACACTATGGAGCTCGACGAAAAGAAGCGCTTCATGCATCATTATAATTTTCCGCCTTTTTCCGTCGGTGAAGTCCGCCCCATGCGCGGACCGGGCCGGCGCGAGATCGGACACGGCTCTCTGGCTGAAAAAGCTCTTGCCCCAGTCATACCCGACAAGGAAACTTTTCCTTACACGATTCGCCTGGTGAGCGAAATTCTTTCCTCGAATGGATCTTCTTCGATGGCCAGTGTCTGCGGTTCAAATCTCGCCCTTTTCGACGCAGGCGTACCGACCAGAACGGCTGTGGGAGGCATTTCCATTGGAATTGTCGTCGGGAAGGACGGAAAATACAAACTTCTGTCAGACATTCAGGGTCCAGAGGATCATTTTGGCGGAATGGACTTCAAGATTGCCGGTTCCAAAAAAGGGATTACCGCTATTCAGCTTGACGTGAAGGTTGATGGCCTGACATCCGATATGATCCGCGATACTCTCGCGCAATCACGCAAAAATCGGATTGCGATTATTGACATTATGGATAAAACTTTGAGCGCCCCCCGAGCCGAACTTTCCAAATACGCTCCGAGGATTATTACTATTAAGATTAACCCCGAAAAAATCCGCGACGTCATCGGCCCGGGCGGAAAAGTAATCAACCAGATTATTGATGAAACCGGCGTCGAGATTGACATTGAAGACGACGGCTTGGTGTTTATCACAGCGGATGACCAAGAGGCGGGCAAAAGGGCTCTTGAGTGGGTGAAAAACCTCACTCATGAAGTTGTTCCCGGCGAAATTTTCAAAGGACGCATTACAAGGATTATGGCTTTCGGCGCTTTTGCGGAAATTCTTCCCGGCCAGGAAGGACTCATCCATATTTCGGAAATATCGGAAAAAAGAATCGCAAAAGTTGACGATGTTCTCAAGGTAGGACAGATAGTTTCCGTGAAAGTCAAAGAAATTGACAACCTCGGAAGAATCAACCTCACTATGAAGGATTTGGAAAATAGTGTAAAATAGTATTACGAGATACCAGACATAAAAACAAAATTTATCCGTCCAATTTTTGCCAAGGCAGAAACTGCGGCGGGCAAACAAAAATGTTTTCATTAAAACGTTCTTCCGAACTAAACCCAACAAATGTGGATCCGCGTTCCGCTCTTCCAAATAACTATGGAGAAATCAGGACGCTAAAAGAAGATTTCGAAAATCTGCAATCCGGCAAAAGTGAAATTGAAGAAAAATCCGCTCCGCCAATTCCCGAAAAGCCCAAAGCAACACAAAATTCTGCGGCGCTCTCTCCTCCGTTTCCCGCCCGGCAGCCCCAACAATCCATCTCTCCCGTTACTCCTTCGCCTCCTTTCCAGCCAAAACCTGAACCTAAGCTAAAACTATCCCGGGAGACAAGCATGGACACGAGAGGAAACATGCCGGCTCCGTTTGGAACGGATTCGTATTTTCCCGAAAAATCTCCTTTTGAAAATATTGACCAGACACCTCAAGCACAGGAGACCGCCAAAACACCAGAGAAAAAATCAGGCAGTCTTTTGATAATTCTGACTTCGTCTCTGCTTTTCCTGATGATATTGGGAGGCAGTTTTTATTACTACTGGTTTTACGTAAAAAAACCCTCTTCAAGCCAAATACAAGAAGCCGCCAAAACGCAACAAGCGACAACAAGCCAGACCCAAATCCAGGAAAACAAGAATGTGCACGTTTTCACCGTTGATCCCGCTGCTGGAAGCACCGAATTCCAGAAAGCCTTTCGGGAGATGGCCGAAAATTTTCTTTCCGGTGCTTCGGAGAATGAACTCGCTGAAGCAAGACCCGTGGGGCAAAATAATCAGCAAATCCCGGTCAAAAATTTTATTTCTCTATTTTCGATAACTCTTCCCGAAACTATAACTCAAGGATTTTCCAATGATGATTACAGCTTGTTCGTAAAAAAAGAAAATGGAGAAATTCGTACCGGTTTGGTTTTCAAGCTCTCTGACTCGGCTGGCTTTGCAGAAGAACTGGCTCAACAGGAAAAAAATCTGCCAACCGGGCTGGGATCGCTGTATCTTAATCAGGCATTTCCGCCTGCCGAGCCGACATTCAATTCTGCAAAATACAAGAGCGCCGATATCCGATATTATAATTTTCCAAGCCCTCCAAATACTTCTTTGGACTATTCGGTTATCAAAGGGAAAATCGGCGGCTACCTGATTTTCGCCACTTCCAAAAATACCATCCGCTCGATTTTGGATTATATGTCGGAGAAATAATTTGACCTTTCCAAAAAAATCTGCTATACTATATACGTAGCCTGAAAAACCTACGTCCCGAGCTTGTCGAGGGATCTAAATCAAAAGAGCCAATGAATTCCAATCACAATTTCCCCCTATTTGTGATTGGAATTCATTGGCTTCCCCATTTCTTCTTCCCAACGCGGAAGGGGTAAAAAACAAAAATAAAAATTTTTGAAAAATACAAAAATCAAAAATTAGGTTCTTTCTAAACCGTGGGGAGGTTGGTGATAACAGATGACATGTACACAAAATACGTGTATATCGTATGATACTCAAGGCGCCTTTCACCCGGGCGCACAGTTCTCGGTGTTCACGTTGGTATATGTCAAACACCGGGCGCTGCCGCCACTTAATTATTTTTTGCGGGCGCTTGCAGCGCCCGGTATCAGATAGTTTTCGAGGAATAAAAATGAGACGGCCTTCAAGGGCGGTTTTTTTGTTGCGCGAAAATTGACAAAGTTTTTAATATCGCTATAATTTGAATGAGTATATGGAAATGACCCCGGAAAAAATAAAAGCATCTTCAGAAGTACTGCGTGATATCGGCCAAGTCATTTTCGCTTCGATGTTCATCGGCCCGTTGATAAGCGGATCTTTCAACTATTGGATGATATCCTTCGGAGCTATTCTTTCAATTTTAATCTGGTATTCAAGCGTATCAATAATTAGGAGATAATTTTTTATGGATACTGCAACTAATATTATGACCAGCTTCTACATCCTTAGCGCGCTGATCGTCATCATTATCCTGCTTTTGGTTATGTATAATAAAAAACAGGGATAGATTTAAGATATGAATAATGTAAATGAGATTCTTATAAATTTTTATATTGCCGGTGCTCTTGTTACCATTGCCATTCTTCTTCTTGTTATTTATAAAAAATAGCAGGAACGCATTAAACGCGTCTTTTACGCATAAAGAAGCGGGCCGTTTGGTCCGCTTTTGCGTGCTTGAATATTTTATCTCTTCTTGAAAATTTGCGCCAAGACGCCAGAAACAAGAAATCCCACTAGCAGGTAAACCACTATGTGTTGGAGTATGCTGCTCCAAGAACTAAAGCACTCAAAATGCATTCGCTTACCCCCTTTCCAACCCCGCACCGAAGTGCGGGGATATTTTCTTATTCTTCGTTCTCGCTCCCGGAAATCATGATTATTGCAAATATAGTGATGAGAACAAATAGCGTCCCGATTCCCACCGCAGCCAGGAAGATTCCAAACGCGCTTATCCCTTTTGCCGGAACAAGTATCAGGGAAAACAGCCAGACAAGGATGAAACATGTCCGGAACGGAGCATCTTTTTTCAGCTTCTTCTTGAAATATTGTAAAAATTCCTTCAAGAAGTGAAAAAAGTCAGCAATACCTGAACCCACAAGAAATAAGATTTTCATATTTTTCTCCTTTTTATTCAGTTTTTTAGGAACAGGTCATTATGTCAGCAAACTTTTATATATTCAACGACTTCCGTCTTTTTTGTTTTTATAATCCTAATATATTGACAAATAAGCCAAAATTTGCTAAATTATAAGTAGTCGGTTTATTACGAATATATGAACCTCCAAAAAACTCTTGAACAACTCGGAATGCACGAGAAAAAGGCGGAAGTGTATCTGGCCTGCTTGGAATTGGGCAATGCCACCGCCTATCTCATCGCCAAAAAAGTGGGCCTGAAGCGGCCGACGGTCTATGATATTGCCAATCAACTGATGCGAGAAGGCCTGCTTCACAAATCCATGCGGGGAAGTGTCAAATATTTTTCGCCCGCCGATCCGGAAAAGTTGATACATCTGCTCAAGACTAAAGAAAAAAATATCCGGGAAGTGATGCCGGAACTCCAAAATTTGTACAATTCGCCAAAGGTAAAACCTTTGATCCGCTACTTCGAGGGCAAAGAAGGCATCATTGAAATGTACGAGGATAGTCTGCGCTCATGCAAAAAAGGCGATGAGATTTTGGCTTATGTCGGCGAGGATGTTTTGAAACACTTACCGAAATATGTAGAAGATTATGTTCAACGCCGAGTGGAAAAGGGAATTGTCCTGCGCGGAATTTATAAAAAAGACAAAGAGATGCTTGAAAGATATTTGGAAAAAAGCCGCGAGCAATTGCGCATCGCTCGAGTTTTAGATGAAAATAAATTTCCAGTAAACAATGAAACAAATATTTATAAAAATAAAATCGCGATCGCGAGCTATGAAACCGAAATGTTCGGGATGATAATTGAATCTACCGAAATCGCGAAATCCCAAAAAGCTATTTTTGAACTAGCGTGGAGGGGAGCGGGAGAATTATGAATCTGAAATCTTTTTCCTTGTCATCCCGGGTTTGATCCGGGATCCAGAAAAATATAATTCTACGCAGAGAAACTGGATCCCCGCTTTCGCGGGGATGACAATTTAGAATTTAGGTATCACTAATAGGCATATGACAAAGGACAAACTCACTGACATCAAAGAAATCGGAAACCTTGGCGAGCGGATTGCGGCGAACTATTTTAGGACGCAAAAGTGTGAAATTTTAGAGACAAATTTCGAAAACAAATTCGGATACCGGCTCGGGGAAATTGATATCGTCGCCCGCGACGCGAAAAATAACGAAATAATTTTCGCTGAAGTGAAAACGCGTCAAAAAGGAACAAGCAATACGTCCGCGCCGGAATTGGCCATCAACCGGGCCAAATATCGCAAACTCTCGCGAATAATTTCCAATTACCTGCGGAAAAATAAACTGCTCGACTGCAATTATCGTCTTGACGCGATTGCGATTGAACTTGATATGAAGACGAGAAAAGCAAACTTGAGACACTTGAAGTACATCTACTATTAAAACCAAAATACAAAAACCAAAGACCTGCCCGAAATGCTTTGAATCATTGTACTAATCATTATATTTTGGCCTGGCTTTCTTTAGGCACTCGATAAGCATAGTAACAAGCATTTCAAAGCAGGCGGGCCAAAAACACAGAGAAAAATAGAAAACGTTTTTTGTTTTTGGTTTGTGTCTTTAGTTTCCGATATTTGATTTTTGGTTTTTAATCGCATATAATATTATTCGAGACAAAGAAAAGTAACAATTAATCAAATATCGAAATGACAGATTCCAAAACTTTAGAGGAGCTCAAACAAAAATTATTAGATGAAAAAAAGCGTATCGAAGAAAATATCGCCCGCACGGAAGCCAGCCGCAAGAGAATGGATCGCGAATATGAAACCGCTTTTCCGGAAATTGAAAGGGATCAGGAAGAAAACGCTGATGAAATGGAGATATATGAAAGCAACTTGGCCGTTGACGAATCAATGAAAGCGGAACTCGAAAAAATTGACGAGGCGCTTTTGCGAATTGAAAAAGGGACTTATGGAGCCTGCTCCAATTGCCGAAAAGAAATTCCCCTCGAGAGACTGCAGGCATACCCCCAGGCGGACACTTGTCTTGACTGCGAAAAATAGATCCGGCAAATAAGAATGGGAGCGGCAAATGGAATTTTTGAAGTATTGCGAATGTCAGACTGCTTCGCAGGCGGACGAGCCTACTGAAAAGACTTCATTTGCCGCTCCCTGCTTACGGCAATGCCTACAAAAATGAAAACTAACACAAAATTGATTTTTCTTTCTCTTTTCCTCGCGTCTATTGACCAGACAGTAAAATATTTTTCAAATAAATCAATCTGCAACCTGAACATCGCCTGGAGTTTGCCGGTTCCTCCGGCGATTTTTTATTTTGCCTGGGGTGCAATTATCTCTCTTTTGATTTATATTTTTTTTAAAACTAAATCTTTTTTCCAACGAGTCATTCTCACTTTCATTTTTTCCGGCGCTGTTTCCAATTTGATTGACCGAATTCGATTAGGCTGCGTGGTGGATTATATTGATTTGAAATTTTGGCCGGTGTTTAATCTGGCTGATACTTATATTACAATCGGAATAATTATTATAGTTATAAATTTTATAAAAAAATCCAAGCCGCGAAGCGGCTTACCAAATTTTTGATATTTGATTTTTGATATTTGATATTATTTTATGTCTTCCAAAGTTCTATCCGCCACCACCCTCGGACTCTCAAGCCATCTCGTCGAGGTCGAAGCCGATACCCATTCGGGAATGTACGTTTTTTCCATTGTGGGACTCCCCGATGCGACAGTGAAGGAATCAAAAGATCGCGTGAATGCCGCTGTTAAAAACTGCGGCTTCAAACCGCCTCACCGGTGCGGACATGTGACGGTGAATCTTGCTCCGGCCGACATCCGAAAAGAAGGGCCAATTTACGACCTTCCCATCGCTCTTGGGTTTCTTCTTACGACAAAACAAGTTGATTTTGATGCAAGTGACAAATTGTTTGTCGGAGAACTTTCCCTTGACGGAAAAATCCGTCCCGTGAACGGAGTTCTTCCGATCGCCCTGATGGCCAAAGAAAAAAACGTCGCCGAAATAATCGTCCCTAAGGAAAACGCGGGGGAAGCAAGCATCGTGAAAGGCATCAAAGTTATTCCGGCAGATAACCTCAATGACTTGGTTTCCTATCTTGTCGGCAAGAAAAAAATCGCGCCCCATCCCGAGCAGGATCTTCAAAAAATTTTTGAGCCGCAAAAATACCATCTCGACATGATCCACGTCAAGGGGCAGGAGCATGCCAAGCGCGCGCTTGAAATTGCCGCAGCCGGCGGACACAATGTCCTTTTTTCCGGCCCGCCCGGCTCGGGAAAAACGCTTCTTGCGAAAACTTTTCCCTCGATTTTGCCGCCGCTCACATTTAGCGAGGCGCTTGAAATCACCAAAATTTTTTCCATTGCCGGAAAATTGCCAAGGGAAATTTCGCTTGTCTCCCAAAGGCCGTTTCGCTCGCCGCATCACAGCGCTTCGGCTGTTTCACTTGTCGGCGGCGGACAATTTCCGCGTCCCGGAGAAATTAGTCTCGCTCACCGGGGCACGTTGTTTCTTGACGAATTTCCAGAATTTTCCCGATCCGTCTTGGAAAATCTGCGCCAGCCGCTCGAAGACGGAATGATTGCCGTTTCGCGCGCCCAAGCTACGCTTTCTTTTCCGGCAAGATTCACGTTGATTGCCGCGATGAACCCCTGCCCGTGCGGAAACGCGACCGATCCCGAGAAACTCTGCAGTTGCTCCCCCTCAAGCATCATCAAATACCAGCGCAAAATTTCCGGGCCGATTCTTGATCGGATTGACATCCATATCGAAGTTCCGCGAATGAAATTTGAAAAACTAACGAGCGAAAAAGCGGGCGAGAGCAGTGAGCAGATTCGCGAAAGAGTAATCGCCGCCCGCGAAAGACAACTTGCACGCTTCAAAAATATCGAGGGCGTCATCGCCAACAGCGAAATGCAAAACGAGCAGTTGAAAAAATTTTGCGTTCTTGGCGAAAAAGAACTGGAACTTCTGCGCCGGGCGGTGAATCAGCTTCAGCTCTCCGCCCGGGCTTATCATAGAATAATAAAAATTGCCCGCACCATCGCCGACCTTGCCGGCTCCGAAAACATCGAAGTCCCGCATCTTGCCGAGGCGATTCAATATCGGCAGAGGCAGATATAATTAATAACCAATTTTCTGAAAAGCATAGTTCTGACCACAATATGCTAATGTTATATTTTCACAAAACACCCAAAATATAGTGTTTTTTGTTTGGCTTTTTCTTTTTCATGAAACATTGTATATTATATAGCCAGGCTGAAGAGGCCTGATTTATGAAAAAAGTTCTCCTATTTTTCCTGATAATTCTCGCTTTTGTTCTGCTCTATTTTTTCTGGCCGTTTGAGAAGAGGCATTTTGACCAAAAGAAAGCCTTTGCGGTTGAAATTTCTGATAACGGAATAATTTTTCACGCTACTACAAACACGCATGATGTTTCCGATTTTCTCAAAGAAAAAAACATTTCTCTCGGCGGGCATGATTATATTTTCCCTTCGCCCGACGCGAAAATTTTTTCCGGACAAAAAATCATTATCCGCCGCGCCGTTCCGGTAACGATTAATGTTGATAATCAAAAAATAAAACTGGATACGCTTGGAATAAATACCCGGGATGCCATAAATGAAGCGGGTATTACTTTATCTCACGCCGACAAAATCAATCCAGCTCTTGATTCGCTCTTGAAACCTGATCTTGATATTGTCGTCACAAGAATAAATTTTGAGGAAATTTCTGTCGAGGAAAATATTCCTTTCCAGGCCGTTGAAAAAGAAGACAACACAGTGCTCTGGCGAAAAAAAGAAACCAAGCAAAAAGGAGAAAGGGGCATTCGGGAAAAGACGTATAAAATCACCTACACAAACGGGAAAGAAACAAATCGTGTTCTTTTGGGATCGAAAATCACCAAGCAACCGGTCTCCCAAATTGAAGTCGTCGGAACAAAAATCATCGTCGGAAAAACCCAAACCGGAAATGCGACCTGGTATTCCTTCGGAGACGATATGACCTGCGCCAGTCTCGACTTTTCAATAGGGAAATATCTTCGCGTCACCAACCGCGCCAATGGAAAATCGGTTATTGTCCAAGTGAACGACACTGGCCCGTATGGTAAAGACAGAATAATTGACCTTAATAAAAAAGCCTTTCAGAAAATCGGAGACATTGGGGCGGGAGTGATTCGGGTGAAGGTGGAAGAAATATTGAATTGACCCCGCCGAAGCGGGGTCATCCCGAGCGAAGTCGAGGGACCTTCGTAAATAATCTGACAGCTAGCCACTGCTTATGCACATAGATTCCTCGACTTCGCTTCGCTCCGCTCGGAATGACAATAAACAATATGTTCACAAAACTCGGCCAAAATTTCCTCACTGACGATTCTGTCGCTAAACAGATTGTAGATTCCGCAAATTTGTCGCCCCGCGACAACGTCCTTGAAATCGGCCCGGGGAAGGGAATTCTCACAAAATATCTCGCACGACACGCGGGAAGAGTTTTGGCGGTGGAGGTTGACCGTGATTTAGCTGAGTCGCTGCAGCCTGTCATTGCGAGG
This sequence comes from Candidatus Moranbacteria bacterium CG_4_9_14_3_um_filter_44_28, assembly GCA_002790655.1. Taxonomy (GTDB): domain Bacteria; phylum Patescibacteriota; class Minisyncoccia; order Moranbacterales; family UBA11712. Next base: position 19,918 of record PFVO01000031.1, read on the forward strand.
AGCGCAGCGACGAAGCAATCCCGAACAGAAACAGGGAACACGGGATTGCTTCGCCCGCCTGCAATGCTTCGCAAAGCGATGCGGGCAGGCTTCGCTCGCAATGACAAGTTGACGGTTGTCAAAGGGGATATCCTGAAAATTAATCTCCCGAAGCTGGTTGAAAGAGAAAATTTCAAAAATTATAAAGTTGTTGCCAACTTGCCCTATTACATCACTTCAAAAATCATCCGCCTGCTTCTTGAAACCAAATATCCGCCGGCCGAGATGATTTTAACAGTTCAAAAAGAGGTCGGAGAAAGAATCTGCGCCAAAAACGGCCAGGAAAGCATTTTGTCCATTTCCGTGAAATTCTACGCCGAGCCGAAAATATTATTTTATGTTCCGAAAGAAAATTTTGAGCCTGTTCCTGAAGTGGATTCCGTGGTGATTAAAATAAAAAGAAAAAAAAGCATCCCAAATGTAGATGTGAAGAAATTCTTTTCCCTCGTTCGATCCGGATTTTCCTCAAAGCGAAAAATGCTCGCGAACAACTTGTCCTCGAGTTTTCGCATTCCTAAAGCCGAGCTTTGGGAATGGATGAAAAAAGCCCGCCTCGGGCGGGGAGTGCGGGCGGAAAAGTTGGGAGTGGAGGATTGGGTAAGGCTATACAGGTTTATTTTGTGAAAGTATCTTTTTTATTATCCTGGTTGTTGAAGTAATCCTCATTTCCGGATTTAATATTAATCTGATATTAGGACAAGCTTTCATAATCAACCTTTCTTTTTCCAGAGTATTTAAAATAAAGATATCAGGCTGAAGTTTTTTAACAGTATCTAGAGACACTCCTTTTTTGATTAGAGGATTAACTACAACATAATCTACACACTTAAGAGAATCGATAATTTTTGCTCTGTGTTTTTGTTCTATAACCGGTCTATGGCCCCCTTTTAGAAATTTCACTCTTTTGTCATTCACTACGTTGACAATCAAAATATCACCTAATATTTCTGCCTTTCGCAAATAACAAAGATGTCCGACATGAAACAAATCAAAAACTCCAGAGGCAAAAACAATTTTTCTATTCTTATATTTTTTACGAATTGTCTTCAGATCTTTGAAACCTATTATCATTCGCTTTAAAAATTACCCTTGATTTATCCTTTTATTCTCATTACCGGCCAGAAAAGGAAATACGCCATCAGCAAAACATAAATAAACAGCAACCCAAAAACCCAAATATGCACCCTCCGGGGTGATATTTTTTTGTTCTGGAGAATCCAAAATGAGGCCGCGCCCAAAATCATCGCCGGCAAAAACAGGATTTTGGCGTTGAGCCAGACAACGCTCAAAGAATAGGAAATAAAAATTCCAAGCCCAATCGCGAAGCGCGCCCACGCTTCTCCAAGGACAACCGGGATTGTGAAAACTCTGCTTTTTCTGTCGCTTTCGATATCTTTTAAATCTTTAATGGGAAGAGAAATTATGAAAGCGATAATCAAAAGCCAGAAAACCTTCAGCGGCAGTTTTGAAAAATCCTGATTGTCGGCCAGCAAGATGAACCCCGAAACAAAGAGGAGCGTGAGATTCAAGGCCGAGAGAAAGCCGGCGACAAGCGGGAATCTTTTCAGGCGAAACGGCCAGCCGGAATAAACCCAGCCGATGATTTGATAAATGAGAATAATAAGAAAAAATTTCACTCCGACCGTGAGCGCCAGAATGAGAGACATTACAAAACCTGCCCAAAACAATTGCCCGTAATCATCCTGCGAAACTTCGCCAGTGGCCAGCGGTCTTTTTTTATTCGTTTCTTTGTCGATTTCAAAATCAGCTGTGTCATTCGGGAAAACCGAAGCTACCCAGGCAAAAACGGCTACGAGAACAAGATTAGAAAGGGCAAAAAAAGAGAAAATGTTATCAGCCAGAAACTGACCCCGCAAGTCTGGAATATTCGCGGGGAAATAGAAAGCACCTAATCCCGCGCCAAAAAGAACCAACCCCGCGTGGATCATTATCTGCACCCAGCGGAGATTTCTCACCACCAGCCAAAATTTCCTTCTGAAAAACAGCCAGAAAAACAAAATCAAAAGCACCGCGATCAAAAAAGCGTAAATCAAATTCATTTTCACATTGAGCGCGTTCAGAATATCGGCGCTTTCCATCGAAAAATACCTCGCCGGCGACAAAAATACTCCGGCAACGTCAAAGCTTTCGATGGCGGTGATTTTCTTGGCCGGCGACAAGATGATAAACGTGAGCCACGTTGGAAAAGAGCCGAGAACGAAGAGAATGACATAGGCAATCAAGCCGCCCAAAAAACTTTTGAGGGCTTTTTTTGTTTTGAGGAAAATATAAATCATCAGAAAAACAATCGCCAAGGCCACTTCCACCCGCACTCCGTAAGTGATCCCGATGGACGCGTCACTCCCGAAGAAAGTCAAAAATCTCTGGCCCAGGCCTTTCAGGCTGTCAAAGGCGTAAAAGCTCCAGCAGAAATTCTGCCCGCACCAGATTTTGTCAATAATGGGCGGAAAAATAACAAGAAAATAACCCCAAAGAAGAACGTTGGCCAGTTTTCCCGCCGGCTCACGAAGATAAAGCATCAGGAAAATAAGCGTGATAAGAAAGGCAAAAAGAAAGAAAAGATAAGCGGCGAGTACCGAGCCGATGAAAAGCTCCAAAGACCTCCCGGCCAGTCCCGAAAGCAGACTCTCTCCGAGCACGCGAAGAGCGATAATGGCCGAAAAGCCGAGCAGGAATTGGGCAATTGAAAGGGGATAATTCTCGATTGAGGATATAATTTTTTGAAATCTGGCAATCATAAAAATCTACCTAAAATCTAGCACAATATTACGACGCTTATCAACTTTGTTGACAGCCCGCTTTTATGTTATAATTGGGATAATGAACCCCGTTAGAAATCCGGCAAAGACTAACGGGGAAATCAAAATGAAAAATAACATCTCTAACGGGGCGAAAAAACCTAAATCAAAAATAATCGCGATGGCCATCGTCAGTTTCATCGTTTTCACGACAACTCTTTTCGCCGTTGCCCAAAACAAAAACGATAATTCCGTATTTTCCGATTCCGACCAGGACGGCCTAACAGACCAGGAAGAAAAAATGATTGGGACCGATCCCAAAAATTCTGATACCGACGGCGATGGATACTCTGACGGAAAGGAAGTCCAAAGCGGCTATAACCCTCTGAAGCCGGCGCCGGGAGATAAAATCGTGGTAGCCGCCGGCTCAAGCCCGCAAAAAGAAGAGGCGGCAAAAGATTCAGCCGACTCTAACATGACCGAAGAATTTTTGGCCGGCACGGGAGGCAACTTGTCCGACCTGGGCCTCGGGGGAATAACCGACGAGGCATTGAATGATTTTTCTTCCGATCCCCAAAATCCGAATCTTACCAACGAGATGCTGGGCCAGCTGATGGCTCTTACCAAGGAAAAGGCTTCAACCTCCGAAAACTTTCTCAATAATCCCGCTCTCACAACTGAAGATTACTCCCAAATAGCCCAAAAATCGCTGGAATCAATCAACATTGAACAAGCTCTGCCCGAGATAAAAGACGAGGAACTGAAAATTCTGCCTCCCATTGACGATAAAAAACTGGAACCCGGAGAGGTGAAGCAAAAACAAAAAGAAGAAATCGAAAAATACCTGACTTCCACGGCTTATGTTCTGGCTCTCAATTCTCCTTTCCCGGTCACGACTCCCGAACAGGCTCAAACCGACATCAACAATGAAAGCACGAATCTTTTGAGCGCCCTCACGACGGGCGACCAAAAGAAGATCGATTCCTACGCCGAGAAAACCCAAAATTCCGTTGACCAGATCAAAAAAATCGAAGTCCCTTACATTCTGAAAGACCTCCACAAGTCGGTTCTGGCCCTGATCATTTTTACGGTGAATATGAAAGATGATATTGTTGTCAACGCAAACGACCCGATGAAAGGATTGGTTGCCCTTGGCACTCTTCAAAAGGTCGGGGGAGAAGCCAACAAGCTCCAGGGCGAATTCAAATCCATTCTGGACGAATACGGGATTGACGCCGTGAATTTTCCCTAGAGAGAATTAAGGCGCGAGAAATTCCCATGAAAAACACAAAAAAAATAATCCCGGCAGTTCTCATAATGACGATGCTCGTCCTGATTCTTCCCCGTCCCGCCCGGGCCGGCTGGTGGGGAGAGCCTTGGGCTTCGACCAACTATCAAATAACCGTCGAAAAGATACTGAAAAACATAGAAGATAATCTGGTCGCCAACGCCAAAATCATCGCTATCCGCGTCATTCAGGGGCGGCTGAACGTCCTTCTCACCGGAAGCTGCGGGCAATACTGCATCGGCGGGACGGGAGCAATGTTTATCACCGACTGGCAGGATTTCATTTTCGGCTCCGCCCAGCGGCAAGCCGATATGGTCGTCAACAATTTTTTTATGGGGCTCCGCTCCGGCACCACTGCCTCCATGCAAAGAGTGGTCACTAATGCCCAAAGGGCGCTCGACGCCGAGGTGGAACTCACTAAAAGGCCGCCCGACCTTCAAAATTATGTTTCCGAAGGAAAAGCGGC
>PFVO01000017.1 GCA_002790655.1 Candidatus Moranbacteria bacterium CG_4_9_14_3_um_filter_44_28
GATTTTGAGCGAAAAGGAAATCATTGGCTCGAACTCACCCGAAACTGGATAATTGAAGCCAACCAAGCCAAAAATATCGTGTGCCAGGAAAATTTTTCCGAAATGAAAAATTTTCTCAAAACCGTCGGCTCGAACCGTCAAATTTCCGTCCGAACGCTCGCCGTTGATTTCAAAATCCCCTGGCAAATGCTCGCCGAAACGAACGCCGCAACCGAAAACGCCGAAACAAAAACCGGAATAGATTCGAAAATGTGGACCTGGGGAGAATCGGACTCCCGTCTCAGCAATGCGAATGCTGCGTACTACCACTATACTACAGGCCCAATTTATAAACTAAATACCAGCTACCAGCTACTTAACTATCAGCTACCGATTTCAATCTCTTCACTTCATTTTTTAACAATTCACTATCCCGTTCATACTCCCCAGAATGCACTCGCGATCCCGCGTAACTCACCCGCTTGTGATCAATATGAAGATTCACGTGAAACGAAAAATTCACAATCTTCACGAAAAGATGAAACCGCGGAAAAGGCTGGTCAGTGAGCCGGCGCACAAAAGCCATTTCGTCGCCTTCGCGCTTTTGAAAACTATATCCTGCCCGGCGGAAGAAATTAGCAACACCCGTTGTCGGTTTTTCGATGACGAATTTCATTTTCCAAATGGATTAAAATTTTGCTTCAGCAAGTTCTGCATTGGAAGAAAAAGAGGTTCTGGTAAATTATCCCAAGTGAACCATTCCCATCGCTCCAATTTATCTGGTTCCATAATTTTCACTTCTCCGGAATCATAATCAGCTACCATTGCAATTGTTATATAGTGTTTTTTCTCAATTTCATGAATGTCGTTGGTCAATCCAGCGAAACGTACATTTTTAATTCTTATTCCTGCTTCTTCCAATGTTTCCCTCCTAGCACAATCTTCCCAAGTTTCCCCAAATTCCAAATGCCCGCCTGGCGCCGACCAAAAGCCCTTGCCATGAATGCCAATTCTTTTCCCGAGCAGAACCTTATTGTCTTTTAGGACATATACCCCAAGTCCAACTCGTGGATGTTTTTCCATGAAATTATTTTTACCTTTCGGGCTGGAGGGAATCGGACCCTCTATCTCACGGACCCGAACCGTGCGTGTTACCGGTACACTACAGCCCGATACAAAACATTTTCACATTTTGAACTATTCCAAAATTTCCTCAGAAATCTTAGGCAGTATCTCCACAACTTTTGAATTATTCCGCAATTTCCTCACCAAGTCAACCAGCTCTTCAGCTTGCCCTCGAAGCTTCCTTTGCTTGAAAAGAAACGCCTTCATTGTTTTGTCATCCGGTTTTTTTTCAAAGTATTTCGCCAAAATCGCGTACCAGCGCTCATTCGTTTCTTGTGAAATATCGAGGCCGATTTTTATTTCCGGCGGATTGTTCAAAATCAAGCGCAATTTCTCCCAATTTTTGTATTTCTCATAAACCAGCTCATCCTCCAGAAGCTTTGGTGGAACATCGTGGTCAATCGTGTAGGATAGTTTGTAGAATTCATATTTATTTAAAATCTCCTCCCGCCGCATATCGCACCAAAGATGAAATTTCCAGCCGGCTTCAAAAGGAGCGACACCCTCAAATTCAAGATCAAGATCTTCGTGCAATATATGCGTGTCTTTTCTTTTCACTTCGTTCGTCACCCGCCGGATGTCCGGGAATAAAGTTCCCAGCAAAAACAAATCGGCATTCATCGCCGGATGCCGGTCGAGATATTTTTTCGCGTAAACTACATGAGCAACTTGTGATGCCATACTTTGAGATTATATTAACTCCCATATCAAATCAAACTTTTTCTTTTCCGCCTCCGCGATTTCCTCAGATTCAATTTTGAGGGCAATGAGCTCTTTTTTGGATGTGCAGATGATGATCGAGTTCCGATAAATTAGAACAAAGTCTGAATGAAAATAATTGTCGGGCAAGAACTTAACTTCCCTCATTTCCTTGGCATTTCTCTCCGGCGTGAATATATTTTCCGCTTCACCCTTGAAATGCAAGCCGCGATAAACGGTATTGTTTTTCAGTCTCGTTGGAATGTAATGGTTCTCGTCATACTCGGGAGTGATGACTTCATATATTTTTTTGAGCGAGCCAATGGCACGGATCACGCCATTTATTGTCTTCAATGAATCTTCAAGCGCGGTATAATAACCTTTCACTCCCTCATAGAGAGTAATTTTCGGTTTTGTCTGTGAACCTCTTTCAATTACCGAAAGTTCCGGCAAAATTTCGGAAACTTCTTTGAGTCTCCGTTTCAGGTTTTGCTCCAGTGTTGAGAGCGGAGAAACTACAAATCGAAGGCCAGATCTCATCTTGAAGTTTCCCATCAAGCCCTTTTCTCCCAAACTTTTCGCGACGGAATAAGCCGTTGGTCTTTTTATTCCGGCCACTTTCGCGATTCTTGCCAGCGGCGCCTCGCCAGTCTTCAATCCCGCCAGATATAAATTCACTTCTTCATCAGTTAAACCATAATTTTTAAGCACTTGCTGAATATTCATAATGTTGTAATTTCTGACAACATTATATAACCATTCATTTAAATTGTCAAATATTACTTTTTATAAGGTATTTCATTGATCTAAATAACTCGCATAATTTGTTCCAATATTCAACCCAACCCTTGATAACTCGCCGATTTTCTGGTATCGTTAGGCGTTTGAAACATAAATTAAATCTGCTCTTTAAAAAAGGAGGATAATATGTCCGAAAGAATTGATTTAACTAATCCTAAAGATGCATCTGTGGGTAGCTGTATAATCTTAATCCTGATTTTGCTGTTTATCTGGATTATTCTTCCCGTGCCCAGAACTATCAAAGGAACAGTCGAGAAAGTCGAAACTGTTTCAGTGATCAAATCCCTTCTGGGCGACACATTTCTGAAAAAGGTAAAATTCAAAGGGAAAGAGCCGATCTTACTTCAAGACAGTAAAAGTAATACGCAAATCGAAGAGGGAAGGATTTATGAAGTAGAGTTTTTTCCAAACTGGATTACGAAAAAAATCCGGATTATGTTATTGTCCGGATTCTTGAATATGGCGATGCAAAAGCGATAAAGTGGCTTTTCGAAATTTCGCCGAAAAACAGGGTTAAAAAAATCGTCAAAAAGTCCCGCCAGCTTTCGCGAAAGAGCGCCAATTTTTGGAGTTTGTTTTTTAATATTAACCGGGAAAAAGTCGAGTGTTTGAAAAAGTCCTATCAAAAAATGCAAAAGAGTCACTGGCCGTATTAGGCAAAAGTGGACTTATGAAATTAGCCTACCTAGCCGGCGGGACGGCTCTGGCCCTTCAAATCGGACATCGTCATTCCTACGACTTTGATTTTTTCTCTACGCGAGAATTTGACGAAAAAGTATTTTTGCAGAAAATAGTCAGACTGATTCCTGATTTCCAGCTGGAGCGGAAAGACTGGAGAATAATTTTGGGTTATATTGGAAAAATCCGTTTCAGTTATTTTTATTACCAATATCCCTTGCTTTTCAAGAAAATGAATTTTTCAGGGATCAATATCGCCGACCCGCGCGACATCGCCGCAATGAAAATCGCCGCCCTTTCCGACCGGGGAACCAAAAGGGATTTCGTTGATCTCTATTTCATTTTCGCGGAAGAAAAAATAATAACCTTGCCGGAAACACTCAAATTGTATGATAAAAAGTTCAAGACTCTCCGTCAGAACAAAATCCATATCATAAAAAGCCTTTCCTATTTTGAAGACGCTGAAAAGGATGAAATGCCAAAGATGATAAAACCGGTTAACTGGAAAAAAGTAAAAGAATATTTTATCACCGAACAAAAAAAGATCGCTAATGAATTGATCCGCACGACCTAAAGCGCAAAAAGCAGGTCATATCCGCTTTTTTTCTTTTGTTTCACGTTACATGTTTCGTGTTACATGATCGCTATTTCACCCAATATTTCGCTTTGATTTCCTGATCCTCTTCCTCTTTTTTCTCTTCAATTTTTTCCTTCGCCATTTCGCGGAGTTTGGGGAGATCTTCTTTCGTTAGATCTCTCGTCCGCGCAAGAAGCAAATCTTTTTTATTTTTCTTTGGCTCGTTCATCACTTCCGAAAGAAGTACGTCCAAAATCGCCCCGATTTTTGGACCGGGCTGAAGTTTCAATTCTTTCATTAAATCATCCCCGTTAATTTTGAGCATTTTGACCGAAAGCGGGTCATGGGAAATTTTATCCACCATATATTTGAAGTGGCGGAGTTTATACGGCACCGCTTTCGGCACACCCGAGCCAAGACGATCCCCGACGCGAAGGTCAATCAGGTCATCAATATTTTCCAGTCCCACTTTTTTGACAAGCCGGCGCACACTCGAAGCTCCAACTTCGTCCACGTTGTAATAGAACATGTGATTATCAACCAGCAGTTTCGTTTTCTTGATTATATCGGAAGAATATTTCAAGCGTTTCAAAATTTTTTCCGCCACCCGCGCCCCGACATGGTCATGGTTGTAGAAAGTTGAATAGGCGCCTTCGCCTCTTTTCGTTTCGGGCTTGGCGATGTCGTGAAACAAAGTAGCTAGACGCACTTCCAGTTTCGGCGAAGGGCAATTTTTGAGGGACAAAATCGAATGATCATAAATATTGTAAATATGATGCCGATTTTGGGAAACTCCGACTCCCCTTTCGAGTTCGGGAAGAATATATTGCAATAATTTTAATTCTCGCAGAAGTTCAACTCCTTCCGCTGCGTAATCGGAAACGAGAATTTTATTGAGCTCATCCTGAATTCGCTCAATAGCAATTAATTTTAAATTTCTAGCGTTCTTTTTTATAGCTTCAAGAGTCTTTTTCTCAATCGCAAACGGGGTTTCTTTGGACAATTTTCTCGGCCCCTTAGTTCTTTTTATGTTTATATCACTGCCCAAAGTAACCGCGAACCGCACCGCCCTCATCATCCGCAGCGCGTCTTCGTCAAATCTCTCATTTGGATCACCAACGGCGCGAATGATTTTATTCTTGAGATCTTCCTGCCCATTAAACAAATCTATTATCATATAACATGGAGCATGGAGTATGGAGCATTGTTTATTTTTGCTCTGTTTTTTCTTTTGCTTCATGTTATGTGTTCCATGTTCCATGATCCGCAACGCTAAAGCGTTAATTGTAAAATCTCTTCGGCTCAAATCTTCCTCGAGAGTTTTCGCAAATCGCACCTCGTCTGGATGCCGCTTGTCGGAATATTTTGACTCAATGCGATAAGTTGTAATCTCGACAACTTCCGAAAGGTTCGATTTTGAGGAATTGGCGGATTTATCCGCCAAGGGAAAGATTGAATCCTGATCACTTTTCGGAATTTTAACACCTACCGTCCCAAACTTATTTTCATAAAAGCTGGCGGGAAAAATCTTGGTTATTTCCTCCGGCTTCGCATTCGTTGTCACGTCCCAATCTTTCGGTCCGCCAGCTGGCGGATTTTCCACTAATAAATCCCGTACGCATCCGCCCACGATATATGCTTCAAAACCCTCGGCTTCGAGTTTTTGGATAATTTCGATTATTGGTTTTGGAATTTGACTAATCATAATGATTAGTCATCCCGAGCGCAGTCGAGGGATCTGGTTAAATAATTGATCCCGTATGCTAAACGGAATGACGCTTTATAATTCAATCCTAGCACGGCACGATATTATTTCAAATTATTCAATGCCTAACTTCCACAATGTTTCAAAAAATTGCTTATAGCTTCCAGCAATCACTTGATTTGAAATTGTAAAGTTCGTTACCGGCTCTCCGAAAACATTGAATCCAATTGCTTCCGGCCAGATATTCGTATTGACCATCCCAGTAAACAACCCGGGTAGAACGCGATAATCAAACAAATTTCTTTTTTTATTCTTCTCAAGATATTCTTTCTGGTCCGCACTGCCAAGATAGCGCACCGTTATATTTTTTTCCAGACGTAATTTTTCGTATGCTCTAATTTCGTCTCCTATATTTTCCGAAAACTTGTCTCCCATTCCGCCAATGATCAAAAGCTCGCATTCATCCGGCGCCTGACCCAAGAGATCAAATTCGTGCGCGACATATGACTCCTTACCTTGGAATATTTCAAATTCATTTCGTGTCGGAATCAAGATCAACTCATTCAACTTCTGGGCCACTTCTTCCGCCATTCTTTTTTGCCGGTCAACAAGTTGCACCAACATTTTCGGATTCTTGGCGCTGAATTTTTTGCGACCCCGTTTTACCATATGCCAAGCTAACCCTTTTTGTTCTAGGCTTCCCAACGCTGTATAAACAAACTGTCCATGAAGACCGGTTTTCTTGATTATTTTTGAACTCCCCACTTCCCCCAAGCCTAGCAGAGCAAGATATACAAGCGCCTCTTTCTCCCCCAATCCCAACTTTTTGAGGCTTATCTCAATTTCGCTATTTTCATTTTTATCAGTATTTATTGACATTACTTTCGCTATTAGCCTATTTATAGCTAAATTGTATCATATATTTTATCATCAATCAATATTGACATTATATTAATTTAATGATATAATGGGATGTTAAAAATAAAAATAGCTCTTTAAAAAGGAGGATAATAATGCATACACTAAAAGTTCAGCTTGAGGATGGCTCTGTTGAAATCATCGGCAAGTTTAAAACCAAGCAGGATCTGAATAATTTGTATCTTGGCCGCCATCCCTCTTTCACGCCCACAAGTCGCGGGAAACTGTTTGTTGAAACTAGGCAGAAACGTTGGTGGCTGGAGATATGGAGGAGCTGGAGAGATAGAAGCCCCCTATTTTGCTCCAACCCCTATATCTCCGAAGTTAAATGGAAAGAAGATAAGAATCCGAAACCCCTTGGAAAAGCGATTCTCTTCCGGCTTCTGAAAAATGACCGCCAGGGAACGCTTAAGGTGTTTGCCATCTTATCTTCCAAAGAAGATGTAGACCGCGTTTACTGGAAATGGAGGAACCGCAGAAAACATCCATACGCCGGCGCTTGGAATTCCTTCTGCTATGAAGGACTAAGAGAAGATGGCGTAGTGGTCCACCGCAGATGGTTTCGCGAAAGCTACTTCATTCGCGAATGGGCAAATGAAGATCCACTGGATGAAAGAATAGTTTATTAACCAAGAAGAATAGCAGTTTTCCCCGGTTGCGAAGCATCGCCGCCGGGGTTTTTTATTCTCTATCCCCCAGCCTCCCCCGCCAGCTACGCTTTGCCTGTCCGAAATACTTCGCAAGTCGAAGCAGGCGGGCGATGCGGGCAGGCCTCGCGGCGGTTGGGGTTTTTCTTTTGAAAAAAATGTCAAAATAAACAATCGACAATAAAAATGCCATAGCATAATTATTGTCGATCTATGTGGATTCAAAAAATAAAAGGATTGAAAGGATTATACTTTTTTCCGCTTTTATCCCAAATTATTCCAAAATAAAAAGGTGTCAGTTATGACCATATGGGTATAATTGACGTCCCTCTTTTTATTGAGCTGCTACTGAAGCAAATTTGTAATCAGCGCAACCATCACTTCTTTTTCTTTCGGATTGCTTTCGGCGACGAGAAGCGCGAGGGCAACCAGCGCGTTGTCATTGATTTTCCGTTCGCCCTTTTTGTTCAAGAGATAATTATTTTTTGCGAGAAATAGAATAAACAAAAGCGAGGCAATACGCTTGTTGCCGTCCACGAACGGATGGTCCTTGATGACAAAATACAAAAGATGCGCCGCTTTTTCTTCGACGCTGGGATAAAGCTTTTTCCCGCCGAAAGATTGATTCAGGTTTCCGATAATGGCGTCAAGTCCATGCCCTCTTTCCTGCCCGAATATTTCCGTTGCGTTTTTGCTTCTGACCAGATTATTTTTTAGCCCCGCGATTGATTTTTTCGCTTCTTCATAATCCAACTCCCAACAAAACTTTAAAGTTTTCTTCTGGATAACAAGCTTCCCCTCGTCGTATTTTTGCAATAATATCCAGGAATTGGCATAATCAGTGATTACTTTCAACAATCCTTCGGCTTCGACTTTTTTGAGTTCTCTGTTTCGAATCGCGCTTTGAAGCAAGGCAATTGCGCTTTCCAGTTCTTGCAATTTGACTTGCCGCTGCTCTTTCAATCTTTTCTCGTTAATCGTAAATCCTTTGAGTAAGTGGTCTTTAAATATCTTTGTCGCCCAAATTCTAAATTGGGTTGCTCTTCGGGAGTTTACTCGATAACCGATGGATATAATTGTATCAAGATTATAAAATTTAACTGGTTTATCAGAATTTGCAATGTGCAAAAAATGCACATTGCTTTTTTCTTCTAATTCGCCAATTTTAAAGACATTATTGATATGCTTTGTAATAACACTTCTTTCCGTATTAAAAAGATCCGCAATCTGCTTTTGCGTCAGCCAAACGGTTTCTTCCCGAAGGTTCACCTCAAGTTTCGCCTTCCCATCTTTAGTTCTATAGATCACGATTTCCCCTTTTGGAAAATCATCCTTTTTGTTCTTCTTCATATTTCAATGTTATCACGCTAAAAATATATTACAAATCTTTATTCTCCGGATATCTCCCACATCGCCTCAAAAATACTTTTCAGTCCAGTATAAATTTTCTGGCTTTCAATAATAAGCCCAATTTTTTCTTCATAGGCCATAATGCCTATTTTTCTTTTTCCATATAGGCTGATCTCGACCGGCATTTTGAATTTTTCTTTTGGAATCATTTTTGAGCGACGCAGTTGTTTTTCGTCAAGCATTGAAAATTTTTTCATTTCATCCGTATCTGGAAAAATCGCTCGCACGGAAATCTTCTTCCGGAGCCGCTCGGGAATATAGTAATCATAGAAAAAACTTTCATCGAATTTCAAAAACGCCTCTGAAAACCAGGCGCAAATTTCTTGGCCAGGATAATTCAAAGTATCTTTATATACCTCTTTAATGCCTTGAGGCCCTTCGAAATAGCGGATATCCGGTTTTCTGTCGATTAAATTGGTGAAAGCCAGAAGTGACGGCATTATTTTCTCAATCGCCGCTTCTTTTTCTTTTAATATCTCCCGTATCTTTCGCGGATCTTCGGCGTAGAAAAAAGTCTTCTTTCCTTTCCTGATTTTACTAATCAAACCTTTCTCTATCAAAGAGTCAATTACAAAATAGGTCGTGGATCGATTCACGCCCGACTTCTTCGCTAAGCGACTGATGGTTGTTTCTCCCAACTCCAACGCCGCGAGATACGTCTTTGCCTCATCAACAGAAAGGCCAGCTTTTTCTAGTTCATTTTCAAGCATTAAAAAAGTGTTAATAAATTTAACAACAATTAAAACTTATCATATATAGTCTATTTTGTCAATAATTAAGCCATTTATTTGTTCTTAAATGATGGGACAATAACAATATCTGTTGTAAATAATATCATTAATTATTAATCATGCTATCCTTTTCTGTCGAGCAAAAAAGGCCTCAAAAATAACCTTAAAAAAGGAGAAAAACATGCCTCATTGTCCTATAAACGTTGGCGAAAGAGACGGCTATCGCATATTTTCACTAGTTGTTATGGGCATCTGGGAAGATGCGATAAAGGAGGGTTTAGATCCCAATGCGTTAGTAGTAAGATGCTATGAACTCGGTGACGGAAATCTGCAAGTCGGATTTAAGACCTCCGAGGATTCACCGAACTGGGTTTTTGGAAGAGCTGTATCGCCGGACTTTTGGTGGTGCGTCGATGAGAGAAAAAAACCATGGCCGTGGCATCTCTCGAGGGAACCACGGTAAAGGAGGAACAAATAATGGAAACAAGAAAACAAACGTTCGTTTTGTTCGTTAACAAAAAGCTGGACGTGATAAAAGTGCCGAATGCAGTTTCACTGTACCTAACGGCGGAGATTTTCTGTAAAAGAGATGCGGTAATTCATGAGATTTTGTTTTGCGTAGAGGGCGTGACCGATCCCTACGAATGCCGTGAACAATTAAGGAAAGCTCTCCGAAGGAGAGAATGGTTCAAAGAAGAGGAGGAAGGTAACTGCCATACCTGCAAATTTGTTCATATCCGTATAACCAGCGTTGGCTACTTGCGAGGTCTGACTGGCGAACAACAAAAGAAAGGAATTATCTACCTCAACACTTTAAGTTTCCCGGGCTCGATCTACCGACTTGTCACTGATACTCTGGAAAATAATTTGCCTGGCTTTTCAATCGCTCACACAACAGGAAGATGCGAAACGTAAAGGAATAAGAAGTATAAATTCCCCCAACCTCCCCCGCCAGCTACGCTTCGCGAAGCGATGCGGGCAGGCCTCGCGGCGGTTGGGGTTTTTCTTTTTTGCGCTCACCCTTTCACCTCACCCTAACCCTCTCCTTATAAAGGAGAGGGAACTCATTGTCGCCTCCCTCCCCTTAACAAGGGGAGGGCCGGGATGGGGTGGCTCTAGGGATTAGATAGATTTTTTATTTTTTCACACTGCCGCAATAAATCATCCATAACTGAAATCAAGTTTCGCTTCACATCCGCATTAGTATATCTCACAACAATTATCCCGAGATCATTAAAATATTTCGTTCTTTCCAAATCGTATTTGATTGTTTCATCTTCAAAATGCTGTCCGCCGTCAATCTCAACAACCAATTTTATTTCCGGACAATAAAAATCGGCAACGTATTTGCCGATTGAATATTGTCTCCGAAATTTATATTTCATTCGACAATTTCTTATTCGCGACCAAAAAATCCCTTCGGCTGGTGTCATCGACCTTCTTAAATCTCTTCGTTTTTGTTTTTGGTTTGATTGATTATATATTTTTGTCATTTTTCTAAATTTACCTCACCCTAACCCTCTCCTTATAAAAGGAGAGGGAAATAAAAAGACTCCTTCTCCTTGCTAAGGAGAAGGTTGGGATGAGGTCGCCCGTTTCATCGCCCCCTCTATCAGCTTGTCCAAAAATTGGGTGAAGTTCATGCCGGCGAGTTGAGCCGCTTCGGGAGCGAGGCTTGTGGGAGTCATGCCGGGGATAGTGTTGATGTCAGTAAAATAGAATTCGTTGTCTTTTTCGCTCCACATGAAATCTAGGCGGGAAAGATCCTTACAGCCAATGGCCTTGAAACCGGAAACGGCGTAATCTTTCAATTTTTCCTCATCCTCTTTTGAAATTTCGGCCGGACAGACGTGCTTCGATCCCCCGTCTTCGTACTTGGCTTTATAGTCATAGAATTCGGAAATAAGCGGAATGATTTCGGTCACCGCCAGCGCTTTTGGGCTTTCGTCTCCCATCACTGTCACTGTCAGCTCTCTGCCCTTGACGTATTGCTCAACAATAACTTCGTCTCCATAAGCAAACGCTTCCTTAATTCCTTTCTCTAAATCTTCTTTTGTTTTGGCAAGCGCAACTCCTACCGAAGAACCCAACTCTGCCGGCTTAACCATAAGAGGCAGGGATAATTCTTTGACGATCTCATCAATATCAAAATCCTGGTCTTTTGTAATAACTTTATCCTTCGCTACCGGGACACCGGCGTTATGCGCAATAATTTTTGCTTTCGGTTTATTCATCCCTGTCGCGTGCGCGAGCACCCCCGAGAAAACATACGGCACGCCGAGCATATCGAGCATCCCCTGCAGCCGCCCGTCTTCGCCATATGGCCCATGAAGAATTGGGAAAACTAAATCGATTTTTTCCTTGAGCTCCCCTTCGGCGTAATTCGAGATGCTTTTTTCGGAATCTTTGATGGTCACAAGTTTTTGCGAATCCTCAAGGCTAATCGCCCCTTCTTTTCCGATTTTATCTTCGTTCATTTTCATGTATTCTTCTCCCCTGTCTCCAATCAGCCAGTTCCCGCCTTTCGTAATCGCGATCGGAATGACGTTATATTTTTCTTTGTCCAGATTTTTCATCACCCCGCGAGCTGATGAAAGCGAAACCTCGTGCTCTCCTGACCGCCCGCCGAAAATAACAGCGAGATTGATTTTCTTTGGCATAAGATTTCCGTTAGTACTTAGACATTATTATCTTATCAATAAAAATGAGCTTTGAAAAAAAGCTTGTTTTTATATGCCCCCGCCATGAGTTTCACCCCGATTACTTTTTGTCTCCCCAGAAGGAATCGAACCTTCATCTAGGGCTTAGGAGTCCCTCGTTCTGATCCGTTGAACTATGGGGAGGAATAACATTTTTACCAATAATATCTTTTACTGCAGTTTTCCTAATATTAAATGTTAGGATTGATTAGGCAGTTACATTACTTCCATCTTTTGGAGATACGGGGATTCGAACCCCGGACCTTTTGCATGCCATGCAAACGCTCTGCCAACTGAGCTATATCCCCAAATTAGAAATGCTCATTAAGGACGCGCGGACTTTATCCGCCTTTGGCGGAAACTGCGCTAACGGCCCGCATGCATAATCTATACTATTTATAAATGGCGCTACAGTCAATTAACCCATTGCCATGTTTCATGTTAAAATAGGTTTATGAAACGCTCTTTGGGAAACAAAATTTCCTGGCTTTGGCAAAATGCGGAAAAAATCCTAATTGTTGTTTTTCTAGCTACTTTTACTCTAAACATCAGAAAGATTTTTTTGACGCCTTATTCTTACCTCAATGGGGAATTTAACGAATACACAACTTTGAGCTTTAGCTGGGCGGATTTGCTGATGCTGGCGGTAATACTTATTTATACAATAAAATGGTTATTAGGACAAGGAGAAACTGCTGAAGTTGGAGAAATTCAAGGCAGCAATGGTAGCATTAAGCAATACAATAATAATAGCAACAAGTCAAGTACTCTCCGCTTTCCCCGAAATGTTTCACGTTTGTTTGAAGCCATAAATAAGCACCTATGTCAAGTATTTAAATATGAAACATTCCTGCTAGTGCTTTTTCTCGTCTGGGCCCTGCTATCTATTTCCTGGTCGGTATATAAGCCAATAGCTATCTACAGAATAGCCAATTTGCTTGTAATAGTAGCCTTTGTCTCAATTTTAGCGGTAAACTTGAAAGACAAAAAATGGCTTAAAGTGGCCTTTTTTGCTCTTTTGCTGAACGGAGTGCTTCAATCTGCCCTTGGAATAGCCCAGTTTGTAAATAACAGCTCCATTGGTTTGCATTTCCTTGGTGAAAGCATTGTTTCACAGAATCTGCCCGGAGTAGCTAAGATTTTGGGCTTTGGTGAAAGACACATTCGCGCTTATGGAACATTCCCGCACCCCAACATACTTGCCGGATTTTTGATCATTCCAATCTTCATCATCGTTTCCGAACTTCTCAAAAGAATTGTCGAGAAGACCAGCACAAGCAAGAAAGTTGCACGTGGAACAATTTTGGCAGGAATCCCTGCTGGCTTTTTAGCAATTGCCCTATGTTTCATATTGGCATGTTTCATACTAACTTTTTCCCGTTCCGCTCTTCTAGGGCTAGGCATAGGACTGCTGGCACTTTTTTGGCTAAATTTTGACTCAATAATTAGCGTTCTTACCCCCCCTCGCTCCAAAAGAAGATTTCTCTTCGCTTTGTTAATGGTATTTATAATCTTATCTTTGGTGGTTTTTTGGTTTCCGGCTAGGAAAGACTTACTGTCCTTAAAGTCTCTCGATGAGAGAAATCCATATTTAAATGTTGCACGTGGAACAATTCTGGAACATCCGATCGTTGGGGTTGGTATTGGACAATTTGTTTTTAATGAGTTTCTAAAATATTCAAATCTTGAAGGCTGGCAGTACCAACCGGTACACAATGTCTATTTTTTAGTGGCAAGCGAACTAGGAGCAATTGGATTGATTCTTCTCCTCTTGTTTATCCTTTTTACGATACAAAAGGGGATAGCAAAAAGTAACTTGACGGCAGGCTCTTTTTATTGTATTATAATATCCTTTCTGGTCATCGCCCTCTTCGACCATTACTTCTGGGATATAAAAATTGGGATGATAACTTTTGCCCTGGCCATAGTATTTCTAAGACTTTTTAAGGTTGAACCAGCTGAAAAAAATTAACTATCTTGCTAATCTCTTTATGTTATGTGTTATATGTTTCATGTTATGTGAATCAAGGATTAGACAAATTATTTCCGTCTGTTATAATAAAAAAACAAAACCCCGCCAAAAATCGCGCTGGTCTCAAAAAGAAACAAAAATAATTTTTTATTCTGTATTTCAAGCCACAAGCGCGCGAAAAAAGCGGGGTATTACCTTGCCCCGCACCAAAATGCTGGGGCAAATTTGCAAATATAAAATAACTTGCAATCAAAACCCGCCGATATTTAACTGCTGCCTGCTTGGGTTTTGGTGCGGGGTCTGATACCTTGCATAAAAATAATCATTTATTAATATAAGACGAAAATGAAAATTGACCTGCGAAGAGGCGGAGGGCCAACAACCAGAAGGGGATTTGGCGAATTTACGCCACCCAGGAGAACTCCAGAACAAATACAACCAGAACAAATACAAAAAGAAATACCAAAGCCGGAACAAGCGTCCCGGGACTCAATAACGCCAAAAATTCTCAACTGGATAATTGTCGGGGTTGTTTATCTCCTGACTTTCCTGCTGCCGATTTTCTTCCTGCCGAATGTGCCGAGCATACTGGAACTCAACAAGCAAATGCTCCTCATCGCGCTGGGAGGCATCGCTTTTCTGGCTTGGACCGGAAAACTTGCCTGGGAAGGCCGGATCAGAGTGAAGAAAAATTTTCTTTTGGTGCCGGTTGTCGTGCTTCTTCTTGTGTTTTCTCTCAACACTATTCTTTCCGTCTACCGCGACCAGAGCATGTGGGGAACTTTCGGGACGGAAAGCCTGTCGCTTGTTACAATCATTGCGCTGGTAGCATTGTTCTTGGTTGTCACCAACAACTTTGACACCAAAAAGAAAGTTTCCGGTCTCTTGCTGGCTCTGATCGCCTCAACTTTTTTTGCTTCTTCCTACGCGATTCTTCAAATGTTTGGGAAGTTTATTTTCAAAAACCCGGCTCTTGCCCAAAGCTCCTTTAACAGCGTCGGTTCGGTCTACGCTTTTTCCGCTTTTGTCGGAGCGGTCCTGATCCTTGCCATAGCAGCCGCGCTCGAGAAACAACCGATGGCAATCAAAATCGCTCTCATTGTTTTTTCCGCACTTTTCGTTTTCATACTGGTGACCGTCAATTTCAGAACAACGCTGGTAGCCTTCCTGGTAGGCATGGCTGTTCTTCTGGGACTGGCGATTATCACCAGCGGAAGCGAGGAAAAAAACCGGGCTTTGATTCTGCCGATGGTTGTCCTGACGCTGATTCTTCTTGCTACCCTCATTGGAAGGAACAGTTCAATCGTGAAAGTGCAGCTGCCGGTTGAGGTGGGACTTTCCCAAAGCGCGTCCTATGATGTCGCCAAATCTGCCTGGAAAGACAAATTTCTTTTGGGATCGGGACTTTCCACCTACGATCTCGCTTATCTCAAAGGAAAACCGTCGGAAATAAACCTTACGAATTTTTGGACGGTGAAATTCAACGAAGCCGCCAGCC
Organism: Candidatus Moranbacteria bacterium CG_4_9_14_3_um_filter_44_28; assembly: GCA_002790655.1. Classification (GTDB taxonomy): domain Bacteria; phylum Patescibacteriota; class Minisyncoccia; order Moranbacterales; family UBA11712. Next base: position 15,440 of record PFVO01000017.1, read on the forward strand.
GCTTTTTCACTTTAGCCACCACAACCGGATTTTTGGGAACAGCGGCGGTTCTTTTCCTGATTGGCTCGGTTCTGGCCTATATGTTTTCGTCGCTTGTGAGAATTTTTGGCAAAAAAGGAGAGGGGACGTATATTCTCATCGGCGTAACCGCAATGTGGATTTACCTTACTATCCTGCAGTTTGTTTACGCTTCGAATATTTCTCTCGATTTTGCCTGGTGGATTGCCACTGCCGCTTTTGTGGTTCTCACCACTCTTGTCTTTCAGAAAAAAGAAGAAATTATCAGCGAAACTTCATCCCCCCGCGTTTCGCTTGTTCTCTCTTTCGTGTTCGTGGTTATCATCGTCGGCTTTATTTCTCTTATTTTCCTCGAGGGCCAGAAATACGCTGCGGCAATGGCCTACAATAAGGCTCTTGCAAGCGACACGCAGGGAGGAAATCTCGAAGATTTGGTCGGCAAATTGGGAAGAGTCGTGAATCTTGATCCGTCGAGAGACCTTTATCACCGCAATTTGTCGGTGGCGCTTTTTGCACTCCTCAACCAAAAAGTTTCTGACAAGGGGATTGCCAACTTGTCTGAAAATGACCGGGCCGAAATCAGCAACTTGTATTTTGCCGCCGAGGAGCAGGCCAGCGTGGCTATCAATCTCAACCCGAAAAATCCGGATAATCTGGTCCAGCTGGCTCAAATCAACCAAAACGTGATTGGCTCCAAGGACGGGGCCGATGAGGCGGCCGTGAAGGCCTACCGGGACGCGCTCAATTTGAGCCCGAAAGATCCGTCGATATATTATCAAATCGGCCAGGTTTATCTCCTGATGGCAGATTTGGAAACGGCTAAAAGCGCCGGCCAGCAGCAAGGACAAAGCAGACAAACACAGCTTCCGGCAAAAGCAAAAGAGAATATAGTTTTGGCAAGACAAAGTTTTGAAAAAGCGGTCGGCGAGAAAAGCAATTACATCCCGGCCCAATTTATGATTGCTGTTTGTCTTGACCGGCTTGGGGAAATTGACCAGGCCATTGCCAAACTCGAAGAAAGCAAGAAAATGAATCCGCAGGATGTCGGAATTCTTTTCCAGCTGGGAGTGTTCTATTATAAAGCGGAAAAATATGATCCGGCTCGCGCGGAATTGGAACAAGCTGTTAAGCTGGCGGAAACCTACTCCAATGCCAGGTATTTTCTCGGCCTTGCCTATGACAAGCTGAACGACAGGAAAAGCGCTCTCGAGCAATTCAAAAAAGTGGTTGAACTCAATCCGGACAATGAGGACGTGAAGAAAATAGTTTCCAATCTTGAGTCAGGGAAAAAGGCTTTGGACGGACTAGAGGAGAGTTCTGCCGGCCAGGGCGGAACCCAGCCCGGTCAAACTCAGCCCGCCGTTCAGCGCGAACAGGAGCCTGTTCCACCGGAAACGCCTATTGAAAATCCAGACCAGAACCA
>PFVO01000047.1 GCA_002790655.1 Candidatus Moranbacteria bacterium CG_4_9_14_3_um_filter_44_28
AGCCTTGTCAAGCCTTGCCATACTCGCCAATTAATACGATATTTTATGGGAAATATTTCAAAAAAATGAATAAAGAAAAACAAGGCAAAGAGCTTCTAGAAGAGGCAGAAAAATTGGGAGTCGCGAGGGACGGCATAAATCTTCCTGGTAGTTTTCATTTCAGAGAAGGTGCACTTCAACAAAGAGTAAGAAACGCAAAAAATACAAGATATGCTCAAATGACCTGGATTATTGCTTTGATTTCCGCCATTGCATCTGCTATTAGCGCAATAGCGGCATGGACAGCTATTCTAAAGAAATAATATGATCACCTTTTCCATAATCCAAAAATCCCAACTTGAAGGCGCGCACCGTATGGATGCGGAATATTTTCAACCTGTGTACCTAGAAGTAGAAAGTAAATTAAATACCATAAATACAAAAACAATTGCCGATATTTCAGGAAGCGTTGTTAATTTCGGGGCATATTCACTGTGTAATTTTATTCATTGGGAGGAGCAGGGAATTCCATATCTAAATGTGCAAGATATAAAAGATGGGTATATTGATTTTGACAACACAAAATTTATCAGCGAAAAAGTTGATGAAATTTTGAAAAAATCAAAAGTTAAAGAAGGTCAAATTATTATGACTATGGCTGGAACTATCGGCAATGTAGCCGTCGCTCATAAAATTCCGCCAAAAGTAAATTCAAATCAAGCCACCGCGAAAATAACTTTAAAAGGAAGCGTTTCGCCCTATTATATTACTGCCTTCTTTAATTCCTATTATGGCAAAAATCAAATACTGCGCGAAATAGTAAGTAGTGTCCAGCCAAATATTTTTCTTTTTCAAATCAAAAATTTCAAAATTCCAGTTGCATCAGAAAGTAAGCAGAAAGAAATCGAAACAATTTACATCAATGGGCTAGAGCAACTTGAAAATGCTAAAGCATTTTTCAACCAAGCCGATAATTTACTCTTAGAAGAATTAGGACTGAAAGATTTTGATACTGAAGAAAATTTGTCATCAATTGTCAATTTATCAGATGTAAAATCGGCCGGGCGGATGGACGCGGAATATTTTCAGCCGAAATATAGTAAGTTGATTGAAAAACTCAAAAATCCCAAGCCGCTAGATAAGATAGCTAGAAGAAGAAAAGGAATTGTGAAAATAGATACGAAAAAAGATTATAAATATATCGAGATCAGCGATGTAAATGTTGGAAGCGGGGAAATAAATTATAATACTCTCTCTGCGCGAGAATTGCCTGCGAACGCAAAAATAAAAATTGACGGCGGAGAGCTGATTGTATCAAAAGTAAGGCCAACGCGTGGAGCGGTCGGAATTATACCCGATGATTAGAAAAACGATTTTATTGCAAGCGGTGCATTTTCAACCTACGAAATTTCATCTCCCATGCGGGAATATCTGCAAGTTGTTTTGAGATCGATGATTGGAAAGTTACAATTAGAAAGACCAACAACTGGAACGACTTATCCGACAGTAACAGACCGGGACGTAGAAAATATAATTATTCCTATTTTGCTGACCGAAACCCAGCAAAAAATCGCCGAGCTTGTCCGCGAGTCTCATGAAGCGCGGAAGCGGGCAAAAGAGCTTTTGGAGAAAGCAAAAGGGAAAGTGGAAGAGATGATAGAAAAAGGAGGGTAAATAAAATGAGCACCTGGAAAATAATCGTTTTCTGGGACGCGTCGGCGGGGGCGAGGCGCCCTTTCATTGAGTGTTATCATACTCATTCTGACGGAAGTGAGCATAAATGCTCAATAAATCCGCAAACAGAGTTTTGCGAAAAACGTCTTATCTTAGGTAAATGTCCTCCGGAAACGGAAATCAAGTACTTGGATTGCAGAGAAGTGATGAAAGAGATGAATAATGTATTTGTGAGATAAACATGCTTAAAGCGCAAATTACTCCAGCCTCGCAAGGGCTGGTTTTTGTTTTTTTCATTCTTCCTTCACCAATATATTTCCCGCGGCGATGACGATAGCGAGAGAAAAAACGGTCACCACAAAAATCTGCCAGATTTTCATTTTATAGAGGCTCAAGACAAGCATCACGGTGATAACGAAAAGAATGGCGTGGAGGAGATGGCGGGAAATGATGTTAAATTTCGCGTTTTCTTTTTCTTTTTGCCTATTCGCGAGCCGCGAATAAAGAAGTCCCAAAATCAGGATCGCGATCAGGACATATTTGGGGCTGAAGTGAGAGCTGACAATTCCGGGAAGAACCAGCTCCGGAATAAGAAGCAGGAAATAAGTGATGACGAGCGAAATTAAGAGATCTTTTGAGATTTTCTGCCAAAAATTTTTCCAGCTCATTTAGTTGTGTTTGTTATTTTATAAAAATATCGGTTGAGCACCGACGCGGCGATATTTTTCATTGACGTTTTGAAAGTGGCAAGCGACTTTTCGGAGATATAGCGAACTTGGGAATAATCGGGATGAATATTTGCGACGGAACATTCCGAAGGAAACTTCGCCGTGAAAAAATGATAGCGTCCGATTCCGGAAAGCGACTGAAGGTCGAAGCGGCAAAAGAATTTTTTGGAAAATTTTCTTTGGGCTGGCTGGCAGGTCAGATTTTCGCCGGGATTTTCGTCACCGACGGCGACTGTAAAAAAATCCGGCCAGATTTCTTTTAGAAGTTCTTCGGAAGCGATCGGATATTTTTTCCCGCCGCTGACAACATAAAGGCGATGGGAAGGGTAGGTTTCAAAAATCGTGCCGTCGGGATGGGCGATAGTCCAGAGAAAGACGCCGACGCCGGCGTCTTTAAATTCGTCAATAGTCGCCGTATCAACGTCAGTAAGGTTATCGAAACTGAATCCGAAAGCCCCGAAGATTTCCGGTCCCGGAAAAAGCATTTTCTGCCCGCGGCTTATGAAAAAAACCTGATTGGTTGATTTGACGTGGAGGAGCGACCCGTTGGGATATTTTGTTTTGTTGCCGGAAAAAACAATCTCGCGCAATTTTCCAACGTCGCTGATTTCTTCGCCTTCAGGGAATAAAAAGGCCCGGTACGTTTTGCGAAGGCCAATTGATTCCGCCCGGCATAATTTCAGGCCGCTGTTTTTGAGATTCAAATTCACTTCGGCAAAACGGCTTTCCCGAATCGGGAATATTCCGAAAGAAAATTCGTTTTTTTCGGAATCTTTTTCGATTTCAAATTTGGAGGCGTTTGGCTGGTCGGGATAAAAGCGATAAATATCGATTGGGAAAAAAATCAAATAGTCTCCGACAACTATCGCCGCCAGAGGAATAAGATAGATAAAAAAACGCAAAATTTTGTATATAGTCCCAAGTTTGTTTTCCATAACGTAATGTTAATCGCAACCAGGGTGAGTGTCAAAGAGAGGAAGGAAGCAATTAAAATTGCCTCCTCGCAGTTATTCTAGTATAATAAGCACAGAAAAACAAAGGGTGTTATTGCTAAAATATGGGAATATTTTCCAAAATTTTTCGGCGAAGAGGCGGGTCCGGCCATGCGCTGGCTTTGGATATTGGAACGGAAGTAATCAAAGCTCTCGTTTTCAAAATTGACAGGGAAACGGAAAAGGGCGTCGTTGTGGGCGTTGGGCGGGTCCGGCAAAAGCTGGGTGATATGCAATCCGGCGCGGTGACCGATATTTCTGGGGTGATATCATCCTGCGAAGCCGCTATTGGCGCGGCGGAAGAAATGGCGGGAGTTCGCAGAGTTGACCAGACCATTATGGGAATCGCGGGAGAGTTAGTGAAGGGTTCGACAACCACCGTCCATTATGAGCGCCTGAAGCCGGAAGTCCGGATTGATCTTCCCGAACTCAAAAATATTGTCCAAAAGGTTCAATGGAAGGCTTTTGATCGGATTCGCCAGCAATTGGCCTGGGAGACGGGACACAGCGAAATTGACGTGAAGCTGATCAATGCGGCAATTGTTGATGTGCGGATTGACGGATATCGGGTAACCAACCCGCTCGGTTTTCAGGGGCGCGACGTTTCAATCGGCGTCTTCAATGCCTACGCGCCCATGATTCATTTGGGAGCGCTCCAGAAAATTGCCGAAGAGCTTGATTTGGATCTATTGAGCATTGCGGCTGAACCTTACGCAGTCGCCCGCTCGATGGGTCTTGAGAATACGGTTGACTTCAGCGCGATTTTCATCGACGTCGGCGGCGGAACAACCGACATTGCCGTGGTGAGAAGCGGCGGGTTGGAAGGAACGAAAATGTTCGCTTTGGGCGGGCGCGCCTTCACCAAGCGCCTCGCGCAGGAGCTCAATATCAATTTTGAGGAAGCGGAACAGCTCAAAATTCGCTACGGCCGGAGAGAGCTGGGCCGCGATATCGCCTCGCGCATTGAAAAACTGCTTGAGGAAGATTGCCGGGTCTGGCTGGATGGGGTGGAATTATCGCTCGGCGAGTTTGCTGATTCGGACCTTTTACCCTCCAAAATTCTTCTTTGCGGGGGCGGTTCGGCTCTTCCGGGCATCAAAAAAGCACTCGCGGGGAAAGAATGGCTCCAGAATCTTCCTTTTGCGAAGACACCCCACGTGGGCTTTTTACAGCCGAAAGACGTTTCTAATATTCAGGACACGACGGGACTCCTTCACGATCCGCAGGATGTGACGCCGATGGGACTGGCTAATTTGGCGCTGGATCTGGTCGGCGAGGAAAAGGTTTTATCAAGTATGCTAAGAAGAGCGGTAAAAATGATGCAGAATTAAAAAATCTCATGCACAAAACTCTCTATATCGACATTGACGAAGAAATAACTTCGATTATAGACCGGGTGCGCAAGTCCGCCGCAAACGAGATTATTGTGATTGCTCCAAAACGGGCCCTCTTGCTCCAAAGTCTTGTGAATTTAAAACTTCTCAAAAAAGAAGTGGGGCGGCGCAAGAAAAAGCTGATGATTGTCACGCAGGATAAGATTGGAAAAAAGCTGATTGAAAAAGCGGGCATTCTTGTGCAGGGGAAAATGGACAGCGATTTGGAGGATTATCCCGACGAAACGGAATATCAAGCCAGAAAGAAAGAGGTTGTTATTGATGACGAAGAACTGACAAAGGAGCTCGCGGAAGAGGAGCTGAAAATCGGATCGGACCAGTATTTCGATGAACCCCTGCCTGTTCCCAAAGTTGAAAAAGAGGCCGAAGGCACATCGGAAAACATCGGCAAGATCACCTTTGGGGAAGTCGAGGAAAAAACCGCTGCCGGAAAGGGCGCTGGCGGGGCCGGAAAGAGCATTGCCAGACAGCCGAAAGAAAAAAAGACAAAAGACCGGTTTGTGAAAGTATCTGATATTGTGGCTGGCCCTGGGGCCACTATTGTGGCTGGCCCTGGGGCCACTATTGTGGCTGGCCCCGGAACCAGATCAAAAAAAGTGTCTAGAGTACAAAAAGACTCCTTTCAAAAAGTTGCGGCGAAATCAATTCCTAAAACCGGTTTTTCTCAAAAGCCGGAAAAATTTGGGCGCGAACTGCAGCGGAAAACGGAAAAATTTTTCGGATTTCCAGCCAGCGAAAAAATTTCTCAAGCCGGAGCATTTCGCCGCGGCAAAGAGGAAAAAATCATAAAAACCAGCCGCGTGGCGGGGAAAACGGCCCGCTATCTTCTCGTTTTTACCATCACATTTTTTCTTCTGGCAAGTTTTGCCGCGGCTTATTTTTTCCTTCCCAGAGCCACCATCGCGGTGTATCTCAAAAGTCAGGAGAAAACCGTTTCAGCCAGCATAGAAGCGAATATTGGAACAAATTCTGTTGATGAATCCCAAAATATTGTTCCGGCCGTCCTCGAACAGATAATCAAGGAAAAAACGGAAGAGATTGAAGCAAGCGGCCGAAAATCAGGGGGCGGGAAAGCGACAGGCAGTGTTGTGATTTACAACGAATTTAGTTCCGACAGCCAGCCTCTGGTTGCGACAACCCGCCTCGAGACCAGTGACGGAAAAATTTTCAGAATTACAAAAGGTGTTATCGTTCCCGGAATGACAAAAGTGGGAACGGAAACAAAGCCGGGAGCCATTGAAGTGACCGTGGAGGCGGACAAACCCGGAGAAACCTACAATATCGATCCGACAACGTTCAAAATCCCCGGCTTTGCGAGCGGGCCGAAATATGACAAATTTTATGCCAAATCTGCCAAAACTATGACTGGCGGCGCCGAGGGCGAATCGCCAATAGTGACATCGCAGGATGTCTCCAAAGCCAAAGAAAAACTGATGGTTGAAGCAAAAAAAGAGGCCGCGGAAGAATTGAAAAACAGCCTGCCGAAAGAAAGAAAATTTTTTGAGGACGCGATAACGACGGAATTAGTTGAAGCGGTGCCGTCGGCCAGTGTCGGAACACAAACGGAAAAATTTTCTTATACTATCAAAGTAAAGGCAATCACCCTCTCTTTTTCAGAAAATGGCGTGAAGGAAATTATGAAAAACAGCCTGACCCAGGAAGGGGAGAGCATTAATCGGGTTGATTTTGAAAATCCTCTCAATTATCTGCTGTCGGAATCGGATCCCGGCAAAAAGTTCATAAAATTCGAAGCAAAAACGGATTTGAATCTGGCCGGCGGAGTTGATATGGAAAATTTCAAGAAAGGCGCTCTTGGCAAGAATGCCGCTGAACTTGAATCGCTGATAAAATCCTATCCCTTAATCCAAAAAGCCGATATTAACTTCTGGCCATTTTTCGTAACGCGGGTGCCGATGAATGAGAAGAGAGTGAAGATTGAGATAAAATAAACGAGGAGATGCTGACGAACCTATTGACAGAAAAGCGGAGATAAATTAGAATAACAAAGGCAAAAATAACAAATATCACAGCTACTCAAGCATTTGGATTGAATTGCCCCCGGAAAAGCTTTCGAGAAGCGGGGCAAGTTGCCTTTCTTTTTATTTATGCCCAAGGAGAAGGAAATTATAAAACTAAACGGAGTCATTAGAGAGACTCTTCCCAGCACGACTTTTCGGGTCGAGCTTGAAAATGGGCACGAAATTTTGGCCCATATTTCCGGGCGGATGAGAGTAAACTATATCCGGCTTCTTCCCGGCGACAAAGTGCTGGTTGAAATGAGCCCCTACGACTTAACCAAGGGGAGAATAGTGCAAAGATTATGAAGGTAAGAGCATCGGTGAAAAAAATTTGCCAAAAATGCAAGATTGTCAAGCGAAAGAGAAAACTTTACGTAGTTTGCTCTGTGGCAAAACATAAGCAGAGGCAAGGGTAATATGGCAAGAATTGCCGGGGTGAATATCCCCGACGACAAAAGAATAGAAATCGCCCTCGCTTATATTCACGGAGTCGGGCGGCCGAGGAGTAATCAAATACTCGCCGCTTTGAAGTTGGATCCGAATGCCCGCACCAAAACCATGAACGAGACGGATATCGGCAAACTAAAGGATTACATTGAAAAAAATTTCACTATTGAGGGGGAATTGAAACATCAGAAACAAATGAACATCAAGCGGCTCAAAGATATTAGCTGCTATCGGGGAATCCGTCACACGAAGGGCCTTCCGGCCAGAGGCCAGAAAACCAAGACCAATACCCGAACCGTCAGAGGGAATGTCCGAAAGACAATGGGCAGCGGGAGAAAACCGGCGGCGGAAAAAACGTAGGTGTGATGCGAATCAACGAATAAACGCGAATCAACTAATTGCGAATACACGAATATGACTGAACAAGCGAAAAAAACCAAAGAAAAACTGGAAGAAAAGGCCGAAAAAGCCGAGGCTGTTAGCAGTGATAAAAAATCTGAAGCTACCCTGAAATCGGAGAAAAAAATGAAGAGCGCGGAAAAGGCGGAGAAAGCGGAAGAAAAACCGGTCGTAAGGAAAAAGAAGAGGAAAATTCGCCGCCAAGTGCTCAAGGGGCGGGCGCATGTTCAGTGCACGTACAACAATACAGTTATCACTTTCTCGGATCTCGGCGGGAAGGTGTTGGCTTGGGCAAGTGCCGGATCTTTGGGTTTCAAGGGCGCGAAAAAAGCGACTCCTTATGCCGCGACTCAAATCGTGAATGCGGCTGCGGAAAAAGTAGCCAAATTTGGCCTCAAGGAAATTGAAGTGTATGTCAAGGGAGTCAGCTCGGGCCGCGAAGCGTCTGTTCGGGCTCTGGCCAACAATGATTTTAAAATAACATCAATAAAAGATATAACACCCATACCGCACAACGGCTGCCGGCCGAAGAAACCAAGGCGGGTATAATTTTATGGCGCGTAATTTATCTCCAAAGTGCAAGCTCTGCCGAAGGGCAGGGGAAAAGCTATTCCTCAAAGGCGACCGTTGCGGCACGCCCAAGTGCGCTATGGTGCGCCGCGCTTATCCGCCCGGCGTTCACGGCCAGAAAAAAAGAAGAAGAGCACGCTCGGAATTTGGAGAACAACTGGCTATGAAGCAGAAAATCAAGAGAATTTACGGGGTTTTGGAAAAGCAATTGAAAAAATATTTCAAAGATGTGAAAAACAAACCTGGTGTTACGGGCGATCTTCTGATGCAAAAACTGGAAATGCGGCTGGATAACGTTATTTTTCGAGCTGGTTTTGCGACTAGCCGCCAGCAAGCCCGGCAGCTGGTAAGGCACTCCCATTTCACAGTAAACGGGAAAAGAATGAATATGCCCTCGTACGAGGTGAAAGTTGGAGATGTGATTGGGGTGAAGGCGGGTAAGCTTAAGAAAGAATATTTCAAGAATACAGAAGAAGCGATGGCAGGCAGACAAAATGTTTTGGGATGGCTGGAGGTAGATATTCAACAGAAGATGATTAAAATAAAGTCCAAGCCAACCAAGGATGATGTCGGAATGGAACTCGATGTTCAAATGGCAATCGAATATTATTCGCGTTAATTTTTTAAATCAAAAGAGATGATAAAAGTCACCCTTCCCAAGAAACCAAAGTTTATAAAGGCGGGGGAAAATGCCGGCAAGGTTGAAATAGAGAATTGTTATCCGGGATACGGAACGACTCTCGGAAACGCCTTGCGAAGAGTTCTTCTCTCATCGCTTACCGGCGCGGCAGTCACTTCGGTGAAAATAAAAGGAGCAACTCATGAATTTTCAACAATACCGGGCGTTCTTGAAGACGTTATTCAGATAATTTTGAATCTGAAAAAAGTGAGATTTAGAATGCACAAAGATGAGCCGGTAAAGCTTACTCTCAAAGAAAAGAGCGTGAAAAACATAACCGCCGCTCAAATTCAATGCCCGGCCGATGTTGAAGTGATCAACAAAGAGGCTCCTCTTGCCTCAATCACTGATAAAAAAGGGGAATTGGAAATGGAGATTGAGGTACAGAGGGGATTGGGCTATGTGCCTGTTGAACAACAGGAGAGAGAAAAAAAGGAAATAGGCCTTATTGCCATTGACGCGATCTACACTCCCATAAAAAGAGTCAACTACACCGTTGAAAATATGCGTGTCGGCAAAAGAACGGATTATGACAAAATTACCCTTGAAATTGAAACAGACGGAACCATAACCCCGGAAGAAGCTTTCCAAAAGTCAGTTGAGATTGCCATCGCCCAATACGAAGCGATAGTCGGCTTTGAAGAATTTGAAGAAAAGGAAAAAGCAGTCGAAGTCACTGAACAGGAAAGGGCAAAAGCGGAAGCAGAAAAAGAGGAGATTTCCGGGAAAGAGATTGCTGGCAGAGAAGGTCTCGAAATAGATATCAGCACTCTTTCATTCTCCACAAGAACAAGTAATGTTCTGGAGAAGAACAACATAAAGTTCGTAAAGGACTTGATATCATTGAACGAGAACGAACTGAAAAATCTTGAAGGAATGGGAGAAAAGGGTATTAAGGAAATTAAGAAAGCGATAGGAAACTTGGGATTGACCCTAAAATCATGAAGCATCTCAAAAGAGGGAGAAAGTTGAGCCGGACCAGAAAACAGCGCAAGGCGCTGCTGAAAACAATGCTGGGAAATTTCATTTTGCAGGAAAGGATAAAAACTACCGAGGCAAAAGCAAAAGAATTGAAGGAAAAAGTGGAAAAAATCATCAGCCGGGCAAAAAAAATATTAGCAGGGCCGAAAGGCGCTGACTTGTCCCAGGTGAAATTTTTGCGCTCCCAGCTTCCCCGCAGTATAAAAGCGGAGACGCTTAAAAAAATTGCTCAAAGATTTTCAGGCCGCAAAGGCGGATATACCAGAGTAGTGAAGATCGGCCAAAGACGATCCGACGGGGCCAAAATGGCTATAATTGAATTGATAAAAGAAGAAACTCATGCCGGCAAAATCTCTTAAAATCGAGAGAAGGTATTATTTGTTAGATTGTCGAAAGGATAACTTGGGGAGACTGGCGACGCAAGCCGCCCTTATTTTGCAAGGGAAACATAAAGCCGGTTATCTCCCGAATATCGACGTGGGTGACTTTATTGTCGTAGTTAATTGCAAAGAAGCGCAATTCTCCGGGACCAAAACAAAAAACAAGCTCTATCACCGTTTTTCAGGATATCCGGGAGGAATTTCTACGCGAAAACTTGGAGATCTTCTGGCTGTCAATCCTAAAAAAGTGATAAGAGAGGCTGTGTATGGAATGTTGCCAAAGAACAAATTGCGGAACGAAAGAATGAAAAGATTGCTTATTTTTGATGATTCTAATCATAATCTGAAGGTGAAATTTGAGAATTAGGTGATTTCTATATGCTTGACAAAAAGATTGCAAAAAGAGAAAAAATGAATAAAGAAGACGGAAAAAACTCTGAAAAGGGCGGAAAATATTTTTCCGGCATCGGCCGCCGCAAATCATCGGTGGCTCGCGTGCGGCTGTTTCAGAAGAAGACCGAAGTATCTCTTGCGGACAGCGTGACTATCAATGAGAGGAAACTTAAGGATTTTTTCCCGCTGGCGGAACTCCGGGACACGGTACTTGCCCCTTTTGCGATAATGAGTTCCAAAGAGCCCCTAAAGATTTCGGTGAAAGTGGCCGGGGGAGGAATTCGCGGTCAGGCAGAAGCAATAAGACTGGGTATTGCCAGAGCCCTTGTAAAATATGACGAGAATTTGCGAAAGGCGCTTCGCGATGCGGGTTATTTGACGCGCGACGACCGCGTAGTTGAACGCAAAAAAGCCGGCCTCAAAAAGGCGCGAAGAGCCCCGCAATGGAAAAAGCGTTAGCTTCTAAAAAGAAAAACTTCCTAGCCAAAAATCCCCGTTTTTTCCGGAAGAGTGAAGTAAAAAATTCTTTTGTCGCCGCTTTCGTCTCTCAAAAAGAAATAATATCCGTTGCTTGTATCATAAACAGCCGGAAAATCATCCAGATTATTTTCAAAAACATCAAGGCATATTCGCCGGTCGCGGGGATCAAGCTCAATCAGCTTGATTTTTTTATCCGCGGAAAAGAGGATGTGCTCGTAGTCGCGGAACCAGAAAACATTTTCAAGAGGGGATGATATCCTGATAACATTCTGAATTTCATTTTCGTCGCGATAGGGCTGGACTTCCCATTTTCGCAAGAACATAACGAATATCTCATTGGGGGTCCCAAAAAGCAATTTTTTGCCGTCATCGGAGAACTGAACGCCTTGCACACTGCTTGCAATTTTTTGGGAAAGACTCTCGTTTCCATTATTGTGAACAAATAAATCCCCGTCCTGGGAAATAAGAGCCTGCCGTTCGTTGTCATAAGCTATCAGCCTAGCGCCGTCTCCAATAGGCTGGTCTGTAAACTGATTGTCATTTATCTGGGTGATATTTCCTCCCTCCAAATTGCCCTTGAAGAGAATATTATTTTCCTGGATATAATAGATAGAATTTTGGGAAAGATCATAAGCAATAACCCCGGGAATAATGAGCTGTAGGGTGTTGTTATCAAGACTTACTCTATAAAGATTGCTTTTGTTTTCGCTGTTGCTTCTAGCCAAAAAATAAATCACATTTTTTTCTTGCGGGCTCCAGCGGGCCTTAATGATGTCTCCTGGCCTTGATATCTCCGAGAGATAGATGGGACTCAAATCCTGACTGGCGCTGGCGATGAGATAATCTTTCTGATTGTTTCTGGTCACCGGAATAAGCATCAAATCTTCCTTGAAATTCCATTCCAGATTTTCGAGGCGGTCTCTTGAAGCCGAAACATTGTCTTTGGAAAAAATCAATTGAGTCTTATTCTCTTTGAAATCCGTTACCCAAAGAAAGATGTTATTTTCAAGATCTTCAAAATAAGCGATTTTTTTTCCGAATGGCGAGGGGAAAAGTCTAGCCGTCTTGTGGCTTTCTATTCCCTTGAGTTGGGGGTTTTGGGGCATAAGGACAACATTCCAAAATTCAGAAGACAGCCCGCTGTGAACTTCAACTTGTTTCTCCCAGTCGAGATAACCGTCTGCTGTTACCCGAATTTTATACGTCCCCGGTTTGAGTCCGTTTAATGTTATTGAATTATTTATTATATCCAGGCTTCTTGAGGGTTGCTCCTCGTTGTTTATAAAAATTCTGACACTGGAGGGAATAGTCTTGAGCGTGACTGAACCGCTGTAGACAAAAATGCCGCGTTTCTGATCAAAACGGTATCCTTTTGAGTGCATAATAACCAGCGGGGTTGATATCAGGAATAAAATAAAAATCCCCCAAAAAAATATTTTTCGATATATCTTTTGCATAGTATCTACAAGACATAATATGTCAACTCTGATTTTTTGTCTAACAGAATTTTTATTTTAAAAGAGCATCCAAAAAACCGGTCTTTGCCGGCTTTTGGATGATTTGAACTCAAGTTATAAAAAAGAACGTTTTTTATTTGATGGTATCTGAAGGATATTATTTCAATCCCGGAACTTTCTTCGAATATTTTTCCAGATTTTTGAGCTGTTTTTCATTGAGGCTCTTTGATTTCTCGATTGCCCTGGAAATCATATCTTTACTGAATTCTCTCGTTTCTCCAATTTGGATTCTCCCGTTCTCGACTTGCCGGCGCAGCATATCCTCGATGTAAATTTTATGCTCGGCCGCAAGACTCGCGTCCGGATTTTTTTCCAGGTAGTTAGCCAGAGCTCTTCGGGCCAACTTTGTCGTGCTGTCGCCTCTGACAGCCGTTTCTATAAACGAAGATTCTGTTTCCTGGCTGGTTTGAGGGCTTACTGCTTCTTCCGGCTTTGCGGCTTCACCAGCGGCTGGCTGAACCTCCTCGGCTTTCTGGGCCTCTTCTTTGGCAGTTTCTCCGCCAATAACGCTTATTTTGCCCTCACCTTCCTCCTGGGAGACAGCTTCCTTTTGGGGAACGGCTGGCTGTGTTCTTTTGGAATAGGAGTATATTCCCCCGGCGATAGCTACAACAATTGCGATACTTACAATCATTCTCAAATTCTCCTGAAACCAAACCTTCATTTTTTCCCCTCCGGTTTCCGAAGACGTTTCTTTTTCTTCGGAATCTTTGGGATTTTTTTCCACTTTATACACCTGCCTTTCTAGAAAGGTTAATTGTTAGCGTTCTTTTGGTATATAAAATATATCAGCATCGGCCTTTATTTGTCAATTTTCACAACTCTCGTTTTGCCCGACAAATCTTTGAAAAATCGAATTTTTGCCGGGGGTAAGGCTTGCCCGATGATTTCAGAGATTCCCTTTTTCTGTTCCGGACTGATCTCGAAAAAAGCAAGAACCTGGCCGGATCTCCCTGATTTCCTGATTTTCCCAATCTTCCTAATCAATCTAACGTAATACTCTAGTCCGTTTTTTTCGCTTATTAAAGCCGTTTTTGGCTCGTATTTCAGATTGTCTTTGTGTTTTTGGTATGAGTTTTTGGAAACGTAGGGAAGATTAGCGACAATTATAACGTTTCCTTTTAATTTTCTTTGAGAAGCAAATTCCAAAAGGTCGGATTTTATAAACTTTATATATTCATCAATTTTGTGCTTTTTGGCATTCTTTTTGGCGACATGCAAAGCCTTTTCTGAAATATCAGTGGCAGAGAAATTTATTTTCTCCCGAATTCTTCGGGGAATATTCTTAATTATCGAAATTATGATGTTTCCCGACCCTGTCCCTACATCAACGATATTCTTAATTCCTGATTCTTTATTCATAATTTCTCGAAGCGCAGCTTCGACAAGCAGTTCCGTTTCCGGGCGGGGGATGAGGACATTTTTATTAACCAGAAATTCCAGCCCGTAAAATTCTTTTTTGCCAAAAAGATAGGCGATTGGCTCGCCTTTTACTCTGCGTTTGGAAAAATTATTGAATTTTACAATTTGATTTTTCGTCAGTTTTTTTTCCGGATGGATGAAAAGATATTCTCGCGGTTTTTTGAGAGTGCGAGATAAAAGAAGCTCCGCGTCAAGCGGAGGCAGAAGAGTATTTTGTAGAATTTTTTTAATGTCCATCGAATTTTGAATTCTGAATTTCGAATCAAGCATGAATGACCCAATGAAAGAATTTATAAACATTTAAAATCCAGTCATTTGAAATTGATTCAAAATTCAAAATTATTTATCACTTTTTCTTCTCAAATCCTCTTTGCTAAGCCTGTCTATAATTTCATCCAAATTCCCGTCGAGAATTTGAGAAATATTACTCCAGCTTTCTTTGATCCGATGATCGGTGATTCGGTCCTGGGGGAAATTGTAAGTGCGGATTTTTTCACTCCGGTCTCCCGTTCCGATCTGATTGCGGCGAGCTTCGCCTAGCTCCGCGGCGTGTTTTTCAACTTCGGCGGCAAGAAGCCGCGCTCTCAAAACCTTCAAGGCCTTTTCCTTGTTTTTCATCTGCGATTTTTCGTCTTGGCAGGTGACGATCATTCCCGTCGGGAGATAAGTTATTCGAACGGCGCTGGAAGTGGTGTTTACGCTTTGTCCTCCGGGACCGGAAGAGCGGAAAGTATCAATTCGCATATCCGCAGGATTGATTTTAACATCCACTTCTTCCGCTTCAGGGAGAACCGCAACCGTCGCCGTCGAAGTGTGAACGCGTCCTATCTTTTCGGTTTCCGGCACTCTTTGCACCCGGTGTACGCCCGATTCATATTTCATATTTCCAAATGCATTTTTTCCCTCCACGCTAAAAATTATTTCCTTGAATCCTCCAATCGGAGTTCTGTTTGAGTTCAGGACACTCGTTTTCCAGCCATTTTTTTCGGCAAAACGCCCATACATCCGGAAAAGATCAGCCGCAAAAAGAGCCGATTCATCTCCGCCGGCCCCGGCCCGGATTTCCACGATAACATTTTTCGCATCACTGGAATCTTTCGGGATTAAAAGAGTTTGCAGTTCTTTTTCCAGATTTTCTTTTTTCACAGCCAGCTTTACATTTTCATCCATTGCCATATTTTTTAGTTCCTCATCTTTTTCAGTATTCACGATTTCGGCGTTATCTCTCATTTGTTTCTGGATATTTTCCAGCACTTTAATTTTTGCCGTAATCTCTTCAAGTTCAGCCATCCTTTTCCCAATCTCCTTCATTTTCTGGGAATCAGAAACAATACCGGGCTTTGCCAGCTCGGTTTTCAAGTCCTGATATTCCTTTTTGATTGCGTCAATTTGATTTTTCACCGCATTTATATTACCATTGAATCAGTATCATTCTTCAATTAAAGATAATACAATTTGCTGAAACTTTCAAATATTAGTAGAACTTTCCTAACATTAAATGTTAGGAAAATAAATAAAACCCGCTTTTGGCGGGTTTTTGGCAAAAGCGATAATTATACGAAAATTTATTTTTTCTTCTTTGCCGGTTTCGGTTTCTTTTTAGGTTTTTCGGCGGGAATTTTGGGCATTCGCGGTTTTTTCTTGGCTTTCTTTCCTTTTTCCGCTTTGATTTTTTCCGTTTTTTCGGAGCGTTTTTTGAAACGGTCGAGGCGGCCAGCGGTGTCAACGAGGCGCTTTTTACCAGTATAAAAGGGATGGCAGGCGCTGCATACCTCAACTTTCATCTCGGGCCTTGTGGAACCGGTGGTGATGATATTCCCGCAGGCGCAAATGATTTTGGCTTCCGGATAGTATTTTGGATGAATGTTATTTTTCATACTGGACAATTATAGCACCCAATTTGGTAATTGACAAGAGCGGGTGTTCCTGCTAAAATTTCTGGTGTTATTATTCATATCTCTCTTTGGACAATCCTTGCCCTTTTCTTTGCAAAAAGAACAGGTTTAGTCGAGGG
Organism: Candidatus Moranbacteria bacterium CG_4_9_14_3_um_filter_44_28; assembly: GCA_002790655.1. Lineage (GTDB taxonomy): Bacteria > Patescibacteriota > Minisyncoccia > Moranbacterales > UBA11712. The sequence continues at coordinate 16,068 of PFVO01000047.1, forward strand.
GTAAACGACGATAATTAAAGGAAAAATAATGCAAGACAATGAAAATGCCTCAAAAGGGGCAAAAAATGAAGACAGCCAGAACACATCGGCTGATTTTAAGTATGAGGATCTGGAGCTCGCAGTTTCTAAAATGCTCAAAGCCGGCGTTCATTTCGGCCACAAAAGCTCGCGCTGGAATCCGAAAATGAAACCCTATATTTTCGGAACGAGAAACGGGATTCATATCATTGACCTCGACAAGACGCTAGTGATGTTTCAGAAAGCTCTGGAATATATCCAGCAAGTCGTCGCAAACGGCGGAAAAATTCTTTTTGTCGGGACCAAGCCCCAGGCCCAAAATGTGATTCAATGGGCGGGCGAGAAAACTGGAATGCCCTATGTTGTGAATCGCTGGCTGGGAGGAGCCTTTACTAATTTCAATGAAATCAAGAAAAGAATCCGCTATCTCAATGACCAGGAAGAAAAACTGGCCCGGGGCGAATTTGAAAAGTATACCAAATACGAGCAGGGAAAAATTAAGAAAGAAATTGAAAAAATGAACGAAAAGATGGGCGGCATCAAAAGAATGGAAAATTTTCCCCAGCTGGTTTTCGCGGTTGACATTAAAGAAGACGGGCTGGCGCTGAAAGAAGCCCGCTGGATGAAAATTCCAATTGTGGCGATAGCTGATACCAACCACGATCCGACTCTGGCCGATTATGTGATTCCCGCCAATGATGACGCTCTTTCTTCGCTCAAATATATTCTGGGAATAGTGGTAAAAAAAATAAAAGAGACAAAAAGCAAAGCCAAACCGGTTTCAAATAACAAGCCGGAGATAAAAAGTTAAGCAAGATATTGCTATGAAAAATAAAACTAAAATATCCGCCGCGCAAGTAAAGGAATTACGCGAAAAAACAGGAGCGAGCGTTATGGAATGCCGCAACGCGCTCACAGAATGCGGGGGTGATTTTGAAAAAGCGGCGGATTATCTCAAAAAAAGAGGAAGCGAAAAAGCTCTCAAAAAAGCGGAAAGAAAAACCTCGGAAGGAGCGGTCGCGGCGTATATCCACAGCAACAAAAAAGTCGGCGCAATAGTCGAGCTTTTATGCGAAACTGATTTTGTAGCCCGAAACTCCGAATTTCAGAGTTTGGCTTATGACATTGCCATGCATATTGCCGCTATGAATCCAAAATACCTGTCCCTTGAAAAAGTTCCGGAAAAAGACCGGGAGGAATATGAACATATTGCGAGAGAAGAGACTGCACTCGGGGAAAAGCCGTCCGAAATAATTGAAAAAATTGTCGAAGGGAAAATCAAAAAACACTTTGATGAAATCTCGCTTTCAACCCAGCCTTTCATTAAAAATCAGGATATTACTATTGACGATCTTGTGAAGGAAAAAATTTCCAAACTCGGCGAAAATATTCGGATCGGAAATTTTGTCAGGTTCGAGATTTGATTTATGAATAAGTTTCTTATAAAAATCCGTCCCTGGGAAAATTCCTGTATCGCCGAAAGCAGACTTTCTTTCCAAAAGGGCGATATCCTGATTGGAGAAACCGAAGACGGGATCGAGTCGGCTATTGTGGAACAAGCGGCAGACAGCAAAGAAGTTCTGCCCGGAAGTCAGGCCGATTTCGAACAAAGGAAATTCAAAATAATTCGCAAAGCAAATCTGCGAGATCTCAATGCTATCAGAGAATTTCGGAAAAAAGAAGCCGAGGCGTTCGAAATCTGCCGCTGTGAGGTAAAAAAAAGCAATCTTCCCATGAAAGTTGTGAACTGTTGCTATTCTTTTGACGGGGGAAGCATCACTTTTGCCTTCATTGCCGAGGGACGAGTGGATTTTCGGGATTTGGTGAAAAATCTCTCCAGAACTTTTCAAAGATCAATTAAACTCCATCAGATTGGCGCGCGTGATGAGGTCAGAAATGAGGGCGGATATGGCATTTGCGGAAGAGAGCTTTGTTGCATAAGATTCAAGGGGGATCTTCCCAGTATCAGCTCGGAGATGGCAAAAGCCCAACAGATAATTCGCCGCGGATCGGAACGAATCTCTGGAATTTGCGGAAGGCTTATGTGCTGTCTGGCATATGAAGCCGATCAATACCAAAAAGTTTTGGAAAAAATGCCTTCTGTCGGAAGTGAAGTTAAGATAAAGGGGGATACTGGAATCGTTAAAGAAACAAACGCTCTCACGGGAGAATTAAAGGTTGAATTTTCCGGTGGCAGTATAGCTAAAATTAAAATGGACGATTTGATTTAAAGGTTTCGGACAGCGCCTGGCGCATCAGTTACCTAATCATCTCATTAGCTCTAACAATTATTGATTTTAAAAGTATGTTTTGGATCTATGTTCCACCGGTCATCTTGATTGGGGCGATAATCGCCCTGGTAGTTATTTTTGGAAAAAAGTCAGCTGAATTGAAAAAAATCAAAGAGCTCCGTAAAGATCAAATGGAAAAAAGCTTGCCATCTGCCCAAAGAGACGGATGGAAGAGGTTTGGACAGCGGACTCTTCATATTTTGGAAAGGGTTCTAATCGCGCTAAAATTAGCAGTAAAGAAGGCAGAGCAATCGATTGCAAGACTGGTTTTCAATATCCGCGCGAAAAGGGCAGGAAAGAAGCCTCTTGAAGACTCTGGAATTGAGGATTTAATCAGAAAACGGACTGAAGAACCGGAAACAACAGAATGGGTTCCCAGCGAAGTAGTTATAAAGAAAAAAAGAACCGAGGAACCGGTAGTTCGCCTGAAAGAGGTGCCGGTTTCGGAGGATAAAGTGAAAGAAGAAGCTCTTATTCATCGAATTGCAGAAAATCCCAAAGATATAGAGGCTTATCGGGAGCTGGGGGATTACTATATGAGCGTTGGAAATATCAAGGACGCCAAAGATTCATTTAAGGTAGTCTTGAAGCTTCGCCCGCGGGATCTCAAGGCTAAAAGCAGCCTGCGAGAAATCGAAATGAAGATGAGGCTGGGAAGCTGATATGAAATTTGCCAGCGTAGCTCAGAGGCCAGAGCGACGGTTTTGTAAACCGTGGGTCGTGGGTTCGACTCCCACCGCTGGCTCTGGGTTGTGGGCCTGCCCCGTTAAATAATTTCGCTTTGCGAAATTCCTGCTTCGCAGGATTTAACGGGGTGAAAATCCGACAGCCGGCTCATGAACATAAGATGGGTAGGTGGCAGAGCGGTCAATTGCACCTGACTGTAAATCAGGCGCCTTCGGGCTACGGCGGTTCGAATCCGTCCCTACCCACCATAATCAAAAAATCTCTTGAAGCGGCGCCGGCTGGTCAGATAAAAAACATTTCGGGAGGATGTGTCCTGCGTCGGACAGCGCGGTTTTCATCCTGACGTCTCTCCGCCCCACACCAATCCTAACAATACTACCAGCGGTTAATTAAAGACGTTAACTAGGATTAGTGTGGGGTAAACTGGACTTTTTGCTGATTTTGTTATAGTTTTAGAAATATGCTGAAGCAGAAAATCGAAGGAATAAAATCGGAATCTCTCGAAAAAATTAAAAAATCCGCTTCGGAGCGGGAGCTTTATGATATCAAGGTAAAATATCTCGGCCGCAACGGAAGCCTGACCAAAATTCTGAAAAACCTGAAAAACCTGTCTCCGGAAAAAAGAAGAGTTGCGGGCCCGGTTGCCAACCAGGTGCGCCGTGACATTAAAGAAGCCTGCCAAAACAAAAAGAAAGAACTGGCCGAACAGGTTGACTGGGAAAAAGAGAAAATCGACGTCACTTTGCCGGGGAGGAAAACTGAAACGGGACACCTTCACCCGATAACTTTGGTTCAAAGGGATATTGAGAAAATTTTTACCTCGATGGGGTTTAAGATTGCCGACGGGCCGGAAATCGAATCGGACTGGTACAACTTCACGGCTCTCAATTTTCCCCAGGATCATCCGGCCCGGGACATGCAGGATACTTTCTGGGTTAAAAACAACAAAGAAAAATTTGTTTTGCGGACGCATACTTCTCCGGTTCAGGTGAGGTTTATGAAAGAAAATAAACCGCCTCTCAAAGTGATTATCCCCGGGAGAGTTTTTCGGAACGAAGCGACTGACGCGACGCATGAGCATACTCTCCATCAATTTGAAGCGCTTGTGGTAGGCGATGATGTCAGTGTCGGCCATTTCAAATATATCGTCCAGGAATTTTTTACCCAATTTTTTAGTAAAGAAACCAAAATCAGGTTGAGGCCCTGCTATTTCCCATTCACGGAACCAAGTTTTGAGTTTGACATCAATTGCACGGTTTGCAATGGGAAAGGATGTCCCTCCTGCAAAGGCGGCGGCTGGCTCGAGATCGGCGGCGCTGGAATGGTCAGCCAGAATGTTTTTGCCGTTGCCGGCTATCCCAAAAACAAATATCAAGGCTTCGCCTGGGGCTTTGGACTGGAGAGACTGGCTATGATGAAGTATAAAATCAATGATATCCGCCTGTTTCATGGCGGGGACCTAAGGTTTATTCAACAATTTTAGAGTATGAAATACAGCTACAACTGGCTCAAAGAATTATCCGGGACAAAAAAAATGCCCATCCAAATCGCGGATATAATTAATATGCGCGCGTTTGAGCTTGAAGATACGAGGAAGGCTGGCAGTGATACTCAACTTGAATTTAATATTTTGCCGAATCGGGGGCATGACGCCCTTTCTCATGTTGGTATGGCAAGAGAAATTTGCGCGGTGGAGGGACGAAAGTTTTTTCCAAGGTTCGGCCTTGGGAACGTCCCAAGGCCGAACCTTGGTTTTGGGTTAAAAGTCGAAATAAAAGATAAAAATCTCTGCCAGCGTTACATTGGAGCAGTTATTGAAAATATTAAAATTAATCCTTCGCCCAAATGGCTACAGCAAAAACTCATCGCTTGCGGGATTAAGCCAATAAATAATATTGTTGACATTACAAATTATGTGATGCTCGAGACTGGCCAACCGCTCCACGCTTTTGACATAAAGAAAACAACTGGAAATATAATTGTCCGAAAAGCAAAACGCGGCGAGAAAATCAAATTACTTGACGAGAAGATTTATGAACTAAACGAAAATAATCTTGTTATCGCCGATTCCGAAAAACCGATTGCGCTGGCCGGCGTTATGGGAGGGTCAAAGTCAAGCGTTACCGAAAAAACGAAAACTATTATTTTGGAGTCGGCCAATTTCAACGCGAAAAATATAAGGAAAACTCGAACGGCGCTGGGACTTCAGACGGAATCCTCCTATCGTTTTGAGAGAGAAATTGACCCCAATCTGGCCGAAATCGGCGCGGCGCGGGCGATTGAACTTTTGCAGGAATACGGCGGAAAAAACGCGAAGATTGCAGCGATAGCGGATACCTATCCTAAGAAATTGAAACCCTGGACAATCAAACTAAATTCAGAGTATGTGAATAACTTACTGGGCGAAAAAATCGAAATTTTGCGAATGGAGAAAATTCTTGAGCGTTTGGGGATGAAAGTGAAGCAATCAGAAAAATTATTAAACTGCGAAATTCCGACAAGAAGGCTTGATCTCGTAACAGAGGAAGATCTCATCGAAGAAATCGGGCGGATTTACGGATATGAAAATATCCGCGAGTTTGCTCCGAAAATGGAACTCTCGGTTCCGCTGGAGAACGCAAAAAGAAATTTTGAGCATAAAATTCGCGACGTGATGACGGCGCTGGGATTTTCCGAAGTTTATAACTATTCATTTTACGGCGTCAAGGAAATTGAAAATTTCCGTCTCGAGTTGAAAAATCACATTGAAGTTGCCAATCCGATGAACCCGGACCAGCAGTATATGCGCTGGAGTCTGATGCCGAATCTTGTGAAGGCTGTGAGAATAAATCTCAAGAACTTTGAAAAATTTAGTTTGTTTGAAATCGGACGAAAATTCTTTTACGAAAAAAATAAAATCCCGCAGGAAAAAACAATTCTGGCCAGTGCGCTAGTCAACCCATCGGCGAAAAACAATCTCTTCTTCAAACTCAAGAGCAAACTCGAGTTCCTTCTCGATCATCTCGGTTATAAAAATACTAAATACGAAATACTAAATACGAAATACTTATTCTGGCATTCCTCCCGCACTGCCAGAATCACTTTGCACGGCAAAGAACTGGGCTATATCGGCGAAATTGATCCAGCGGTGCTCAAAAAATACAATATCTCGTGCCGAGTGGCCGCTTTCGGACTCAAGATTGATGAGTTGCTGACGCTCCCGAGAGCCGAAAAAATATACCACCCAATCAGCAAATTTCCAACTGTTGAACGCGATATCTCGATGTTCGTCGGGGAAAAAGTGTTGTATGCAGATATTGAGAAAAAAATTCGCAATGCTGGCGGCAAATTAGTTTTGGGAGTCGAGCTCTTCGACGTTTTCGAAAAAGAAGACGTAAAAAGTCTGGCGCTTCGCCTCAAAATCGGCTCCAGCGCGAAAACTTTGACATCGGCCGAAATCGAAGCGGTGATGAAAAAAATAATCTCCACGCTGGAAAAGGAGTTGAAAGTTAAGGTGAGAAAATGAAAGAAATCTCCAAACATTACAATCCGCAGGAAACCGAAAAAAAGTGGCTGGCCTTCTGGGAAAAGGAAGGCGTTTTTAAATATAATCCAAAAAACAAAAATAAAATCTATTCTATTGACACGCCGCCGCCGACGGTGAGCGGAAAAATGCATATCGGACACGCTTATTCATATACTCACGAGGATTTCATCGCGAGATACCGCCGGATGAAAGGAGAAAATATATTTTTTCCATTCGGGACGGATGACAACGGCCTTCCGACAGAAAGACTGGTCGAAAAATTGAAAAAAGTCCGGGCGAATAAAATGAAACGGCAGGACTTTATCAATCTTTGTAATAAAACTCTCAAGGAGATAACGCCCGATTTTATCGCCGACTGGAAAAAAATCGGGATGTCCTGCGATTTTTCAAAGATTTATTCAACCATTGACGACAATTGCCGCCGCATCAGCCAAAAATTATTCATTGATCTTTATAAAAAGGAAAAAGTTTTCCGTCAGGAAGCGCCGGTGGTTTGGTGCCCTCATTGCCAAACGGCAATCGCCCAAGCGGAAATGGAAGATGAAGAAGTAGAAACTTTTTTCAACGATATTGTTTTCAAGCTCAAGGATGGCAAGAAGTTAATTATTTCCACGACCCGTCCGGAACTGCTTTCAAGCTGTGTGGCGATTTTTGTCCATCCAAAAGATAAAAGGTATAAAAATCTTGTTGGAAAAAAAGCCCAAGTTCCGATTTTCGGGAATTGGGTGCAAGTTTTGGCCGACAACGATATTGACATGAAGAAAGGAACCGGCGCGGTGATGTGCTGCACTTTTGGAGATAAAGCCGACGTGGAATGGTTTAGAAAGTATAAACTGCCGTTGGTTATGTCGCTTGACAGGGCCGGCATAATGACAAAAAAAGCGAAAAAATACGCGGGTCTTTCCGCGAGTGTTGCCCGCGCAAAAATTATTGAGGACTTGAAAAAGAAAAAGCTAATAGTAAATCAAAAGAAAATATCGCATACTCTCAATATTCACGAACGTTGTAAAACAGAAGTGGAAATTCTGAATTCCGAGCAGTGGTATATCAAAATTTTGGACCAAAAGAAAGAACTTATCGAGCTGGGCGAAGAAATCAAGTGGCATCCTCAATTTATGCGGATCCGCCTTGAAAACTGGATCAAGGGGCTTAGTTGGGACTGGTGCATCTCGAGGCAAAGATTTTTCGGCGTTCCTTTTCCGATTTGGTACTGCCGAAAATGCGGCGAAGTGAAGCTGGCAGACGAAAAAGATTTGCCGGTTGATCCGATGAGCGACAAACCTAAAGGCAAGTGTAATATGTGTAAATCATCAAAATTTACACCCGAAAAAGACGTGATGGATACTTGGGCGACAAGCTCGCTCACGCCACAACTGGCGTTGCAGTTGTTTTATTCCGAAAAAGAAGCGCAAAAATTAATTCCAATGACTCTTCGTCCGCAAGCTCACGATATAATTTCCACCTGGCTTTTCTATACAGTTGTTCGGTCGCAGTATCATTTCGAGAAAATTCCCTGGAGCGAAGTGATGATTTCCGGGCACGTTCTTGACGCGCAAGGCCGAAAAATGTCAAAAAGCCTTGGAAATGTCGTTGAGCCTCAAGAAATATTTGAAAAATATGGGGCCGACGCTCTGCGCTTTTGGGCGGCCGGAAGAAGTCTCGGACAGAACATAAATTTTTCCGAAGAGGAAATTCAGGCGGGAAAGAAGTTTTTGACGAAGCTCTGGAATGTGACGAGATTTGTGATGATGAATTTATCCCTCACCACTTTGGAGAAAATGTCAAAATCATACTTTTCTCAATCCGGAAAAAAGAAATCAACTAAAGATGATATTTCAAGTAAAGTGGTGAGGGACGAGGCTGACAAATGGATTTTAGCAGAATTGCAAAAACTGATTGAAACGGCGACGAAAAGTTTTGAAAAATATGATTATTCCGGAGCAAAACTAGCAATCGAAAAATTCTTTTGGATAAAACTTGCCGACAACTATATCGAAATTGTTAAAAACAGGCTGTATGATGAGAGCAGAAAAAATAAAAAAAGCCGGGAATCGGCTAAATTTACGCTATACTCGGTTTTATTCACTTTACTTCGGCTTCTCGCGCCGTTTATTCCTTTTGCGACTGAAGAAATATATCAAACGTTTTTTCGAACAAAAAAATGCGCAAAATCCATTCATCTCTGCGGCTGGCCGAGTGTCGACGAGAAATTATATGACAAAGAAAAAATCAAAACCGGAAAAATTCTTCTTGAGATTGTTGTAGCGATGAGAAAATACAAAGCCGAGCGAGGACTCTCCATGAAAGCGGAAATCAAAAAAATTGAAATTTCCTGCGACGCAAAAACAAAAAAAGCGATTCGGGAAATAATTGATGATTTGAAAGCGGTTGGGAATATAAAAAACGTCAAGCTGAAAAAAAGTAATAAATTGACCATAAAAATATTTTGAAGATAACTATCGCCAAGCATTCCGGATTTTGTTTTGGCGTGAAGCGCGCCTATGATTTAGCCTGCGCCGGTTCCCGCAGCCGCGGGAAAGTTTATATTTTGGGAAAACTGGTTCATAACGACGATGTTTGCCGGGATTTAAGAAAAAAAAGAATCAAAGAAATAAAATCTTTAAACGAAGCAAAAGAAGGGACAATTATATTTACTGCTCATGGCGTTGGCCCGAGATTATATGAAAAAGTGATTAAAAAAGGATTGAAAATCATCGATACTACCTGTCCGAAAGTAGTGAAAGCGCAAAGGCTTGCCAAAAATTATGCTAAAAAAGGCTATCAAGTAATTGTTTTTGGTGATGAAAAACATGAAGAAGTGAAAGGTATTTGGGAATGGTCGGGGGATAAAGTGAAAATAATCGGGAGCCTCAAAGAAGCAAAGAAGCTTAAGCTCGAAAAAAAGAAAAAATACTGCCTAATTTCACAAACAACACAAAATGTCGAGGAGTTTAAACGAATAAAAGACTATTTGTCAAAAGCGTCGGCTAATTTCGTGTATTTCAATACAATCTGCGATTCAACCGACAGTCGCCAGAATGAAACCCGAAAACTAGCCGAAAAAAACGACGCGGTGATTGTCGTCGGCGGCCGCGACAGCGCCAACTCTCGCCGGCTTTATGAAATTGCCAAAAGTATCAATCTAAAAACCTATTTTATTGAAAACGCAAGGCAATTGAAGAAAAACTGGTTTAGTGATATAAAAAAATTGGCCATCACTGCCGGCGCATCGACGCCAGAGTGGGCAATCAGTAAAGTAATTGATAAAATCGGTAAAATAGATTAGTTTTATGTTATGAGACAATCCCAGCTTTTTACCAAGACTCAAAAAAACGTGCCCAAAGATGAAGTGAGTATAAACGCGAAGTTTTTAATTCGCGGAGGCTTTGTCGATAAGCTGACGGCTGGAGTTTATACTTTTCTGCCGTTGGGGCTACGTGTCGTGAAAAAAATTGAGCAGATTATCCGCGAGGAAATAAACGCCATCGGCGGGCAGGAGTTTTTTATGCCGACTCTTCAGCCGAAAGAAAATTGGGAAAAAACGGGAAGGTGGGATACTATGGATGATTTATATAAATTGAAAGACGCCAGCAATCGCGAATTCGCTCTGGGCTCAACGCATGAGGAAGTCATCGCGCCCCTTATGAAAAAATTTGTGAGCTCTTACAAAGATCTGCCGTTTGCCGCTTATCAATTTCAAACCAAATTCCGGATGGAATTGCGGGCAAAATCGGGGATCTTGCGCGGGCGGGAATTTTTAATGAAAGACTTGTATTCGTTCCATCCAGATGAAAAGAATCTTGATGATTATTACGAAAAGACAAAAGATGCCTACTGGAAAATTTTTAAGCGAGTCGGCATAAAGGAAAAAACATTTTTGACTTTTGCTTTGGGAGGAACTTTCTCGAAGTATTCGCACGAATTCCAAACTGTGACTTCTGCCGGGGAAGACACAATTTT
>PFVO01000032.1 GCA_002790655.1 Candidatus Moranbacteria bacterium CG_4_9_14_3_um_filter_44_28
CCCTTCACAATATGGGAATGTGAAATATATCAACGACGAAATCGGCAAAATGGCAAGTCGGTTTGCCTCAATGGCGAAAAATAAAGCTTTTAATTTAGCCGGCGATTTTAAGAAAAGAATAATCGGATAAAGTCAAAATTATGACAGAGTCAAAACGGCCAAAAATAGGTTTAGCATTAGGAAGCGGTGGCTCAAGAGGGCTGGCGTATATTGGCGTTATCCCTTATCGTTGCCCGCGTATGGGCGGGTGGGACCAGTTGGGATCGAACCAACGACCCTCCGGTTATGAGCCGGGTGCTCTACCGCTGAGCTATGGTCCCAAAATAAAACTTGCCTCTTTACAGCAAGTATATCCTATTAAATGAGTAAATTAAAGTCAATAAATTCCTATGCCTTCTCCGGTGTGGCGGCGATTTGTTTTCCCGTTTCTTTCTCGGCTACCTTTTCTGCTTCTTCATTTTCTACTTTTGCAATTTCACGAAAGAATAAAGTCCAGGCGGTAGTTTTATAAGTAAGAAATATAGAAGAAACAAGCAAAATTGTCAGAACGAAAAGTAAAATAGCTATGGCTAGGAAAATCCCGAAGACGATTTTGTTGAGATAATAAAAGAGAACTCCAGCGGGGACGAGAATAAAGAGAGCTATCGCCGCTACGGAAAAAAAAATCATCATCGCCGCTAAATTAATCACCATTAAAAGCAATCCAAAAACAATCGAATTGAGAATATTTTTGAGAAGCAAATTATATCCGGACTCAACGGCACTCCAGACTTTAAGGTCGGATAGAATGATATAGAACTCGGCGAAAATATTGGTGAGAGCGAGAATGAAAATGAGGGGAATAAAAATGGCAATTGCCAAGAGCCCGACCAGAACGGCGCCAACCCACGAGCCGGTGACGGCAAGATAAACGACCGGAAGCGCGAGGACGAGAATGATAATCATCGTGGCGAAGAAGAAAAGAAGAAAAAGCCTGAATAATCTCCATAAATATTTTTTCCCTTCTCGCCAGCCTGCCCGAAAGGTTGTTTTTTTATTCTGGACAATGAGATTGACCGATCTTACCAGCCCCGCTTTTCCGACGAGAGAAATCAAAAATAAAATTATTCCAATGGCAAATAGGACGAGAGCGACAGCCAAAACAATCTGCCAGTGAGTTTCCAAAAAATTTTTTGCCGCGTCGCTTTTTTCACCCCAATTCTCATTGTTTCCAATATTAAAACTTCCCGGCGAGCCAAGAGCCATCAGCACGCCGAACCACAAAAGAAATTTGTTCCGCCAGACGATTCGAGCGGCCTCTTTCAGAATTTCGATGAAAGGAATTTCTTTTTTTGCAGGTTTGTTTATTTCAGTCATTTTTGTTTCATTACATTCGTGTCAGTATTCGTTTTATTTGTGTTTCCAATTAGCTCATTAAACTCTTCCTGCTCAATTGTTTCTTTTTCAAGAAGGGTTTTGGCAATTCGCTCAAGAGTTTCTCTTTTCTCGGTGATGATTTTTTCCGCTGTTTTATAGGCATCCTGAATGAATTTTGAAACTTCCTGGTCTATTTTCGTGGCGGTTGATTCGGAGTAATTTTTTTCTTCGCTGATTTCTTTTCCAAGAAAAACGAGCTCTTCTTTTCTTCCAAAAGTGCGTGGACCGAGGGCGCTCATTCCAAAACGAGTAACAAGTTTTCGGGCGATGTCAGTCGCTCTCTCAAGGTCATTGGAGGCGCCGGTGGTGACGTCGCCGAAAATATTTTTTTCGCTCACGTAGCCCCCAAGAAGAACCGCCAGCTCGTCGACAAAATAGGCGCGGGAATAAAGCCTTTTGTCTTCCTGCGGGACATTCAATGTGTATCCGGCCGCTTGCCCGCGGGAAATAACGGAAACTTTCTGGACCGGATCGGCGTTAGGAAGGCTTGAGGCGACCAAAGCATGTCCCGCTTCGTGGTAAGCCGTAATTTCTTTTTCTTTGACATTCAAGACTTTACTTTTTCGTTCCGGACCAAGAATAACTTTTTCAATCGACACTCTCATTTCTTCCTCGCTGATCATCTTTTTTCCGCGCCGGGCGGCGAGAATTGCAGCTTCATTCACGAGATTTGAAATATCCGCTCCGGAAAAGCCGGGAGTGCGGGCCGCTATTTTTCTAAAGTCAATTTCTTTGGTGAGAGGCTTGTTTTTAGTGTGAATTTTGAGAATGGCCTCACGTTCTTTTATGTCGGGAAGGTCTAAAACAACGCGCCGGTCGAATCTTCCCGGCCGCAGAAGCGCCGGGTCCAAAACGTCGGGGCGATTTGTCGCGGCAACCACAATCACATTTGTATTCGTTTCAAATCCGTCCATCTCAACCAAAATTTGATTCAAGGTTTGCTCCCGCTCGTCGTGCCCGCCGCCGAGTCCCGCTCCTCTGTGCCGTCCCACAGCGTCGATTTCATCAATGAAAACAATTGCGGGAGCGTTTTTCTTGGCCTGTTTGAATAAATCCCTGACGCGGCTGGCTCCCACTCCGACAAACATTTCCACGAATTCCGATCCGGAAATGCTGAAGAAAGGGACGCTGGCTTCTCCCGCGACAGCTTTGGCAATGAGAGTCTTTCCGGTTCCCGGAGAACCAAGCAGCAAAACGCCTTTGGGAATTCTTGCTCCAAGATCCAGAAATTTTTTAGGGTGTTTTAAAAATTCAACAATTTCCTTGAGTTCTTCTTTGGCTTCTTCGGAGCCGGCGACATCCGCGAAAGTGATTTTTTTCTTGTTGTTTTTTTGAGGCGGGATGAGGCGGGCCCGCGACATTCCGAAAGAAAGAGCCTGATTGTTTCCGCGCTGGGCCGAGCGCATCATAAACCACAAAAAAACTCCGATAATTATGAAGGGAAGAAGAAAAGGAATAATGGTATTCACCCAAAAGGCGGCTGTAGTCGCGTCTTTGATTTCGATGCTGACGGAGCGGAGTTTTTCCGGGTCAACGCCGTAGTTTTTGAGCGATTCGGAAAGCGAAGACTCGGCTTCTTTTCTGGAACTTTCTTTGGTGTCATCTTGTAAGGTGATGTTGAGCTTTTCCCCTTCCACCTGAATTTCTTTCACCCGGCCATCATTTATCTGGTTGGCCAATTCGTTCAAAGTGATATTGCTTACCTTTTGAACGGGAGCGTTATAGACCATTATGATTCCAGAGATGACGAAGAATACCAGCAGTATTATGATTAGGTTTTTGATGAAATTCCTCATTTATTTCATGTAACTTGTAACATGTAACACAAAACATAATGCTTGTGTTGCGAGTTACGTGTTATATGTTTCGTGATATTACCAATCTATCACCTTTCCTCTCAATCTTCAACCCTTTCAACTTCAGTTTTTGTCTCTTGCTTTTCCCGCTTTTCACGATCTTCAAAATCTCCTCAATATGCGCTGATTCAATTTCCTGCAAGCTCGGAGCGTGCCGCTTGATTGCCAGGCGGATAACCTCTCGCTGGATAGCCGGATGGAGCCGGTTCAGCCCGGAGACGCGTAAATTTTTACTCGCTCCGAGCCATTCTCGAGAAAAGCGATTGATAAAATCGTAGTCGTCCGCGACGGATTGGGAAAGTTTGTATAGAATTTCCTGAATATTCGGATTGAAATTTTTTTCGAGATACGGCAAAAGCTTGTTTCGGATTTTGTTTCGGGTGAAATCGGTGCCGAGATTGGTTTTATCGATTCGATGCAGCACTTTGTTTTTACGCAAATAAGAAAGAATCTCTTTTCGGGGAATATTGAGAAGCGGGCGGATAATTTTGTCATTCTTAAACTTAATCGCGCCGAGTCCCCGCAGTCCCGTTCCGCGCAAAATTCTCATCAGAACCGTCTCGGCCTGGTCATTCAGATTATGTCCAACGGCAATGGCATCCGCCTGATATTTTTTTCTTATTTGTTCGAAAAAATCATAGCGGATTTTTCGTAATTTTTCTTCCAAATTCCCACTTCCCACTTCCCACTTTCCACTTCCCATAATTTCGATTGGCAAAGAGTATTTTTCAGCCAGCTTTTTCACCAGTGCCTCGTCTTTTTCCGAATCTTTTCCGCGCAGTCCGTAATTCACATGCGCAACAATAATTTCGAGGTCATATTTATTTTTCAGTTTGTATAAAACGTCTAAAAGGCACACTGAATCCGGCCCGCCGGAGACGCCAACCACAACTTTCGCCCCGCGGCCAAATAATTGATGACGAAAAATATTTTCCTGGATTTTTTTGACGAGGTTCATAATTAAATAGAGGCTAAATCTCTATGATTTATGTTTTTCGATAAAAGTAATTGTTTGCTTGAAAACTTCTTCACGGGTCAATCCAGTTGTGTCCAGAACAAAATCGTAATTTTTCGGATTGCGAATATCTATTCCGTAATATTTTTTATACCGTAAATCGTCGGTTTCTTTTCTTTTGCGATTACTGGCGAGCACACTCTCAATGGAATCGGTTTTTCTATCTTCATTTCTTGAATTATTTTTTTGCAGTTGCTTGAATATCCTATTTGCGCCTTCTTTCTCATCAACTTTCAGATATATTTTTAAAGATTGCGGAATGAGATGCCAAGCAGTCCGGCTTTCGATGATAAAGTCATTACTTTCCTTTGCCAGCTGAAGAAGATGATCATCTACCTCCTTATCGACATTCGGATCAGTTTCTCCGAGTTTGAGATATTCTACAAGCGTCATTCCTCTTTTTTTCGCCATATCGCGAAAAATCTGTCCCATATAATATCTGGGATATCCAAGTTCCTCAGCGACTTTTTCGGCGATAGTGCTTTTCCCCGAACCCTCATCACCATTAAAAGAGATAATCATACCTAAAAAAGTTTTTAGCTTTTAGCTGTAGTTTTTCGTTTTGCGCTTTTAGTTTTAAGCCTGTTTCACTAGTCCCAGTCCCATCCGGTGCTCTTTGGGCTCGATGGAAAGTATTTTCCACTTATATGATTTTCCGACCTCGAGAATATCCTCAATGTTCTTTCCGGGATTTTGCTCAAGCAGCTCCGAGACATGGGCGAGGCCATGGATGTCATCGTCAAGATAGACAAAAGCCCCGAAGTGGTTTATTTTCCTTACTTGCCCATCGTATATTTCCCCGGCTTTGTATTTTTTCTCCACAGCGGACCAGGGATCTTTCTGGAGAGCTTTTATGGAAAGTGAAACTCGGGTGTCATCAATGCCGATGATTTGGCACTTTACCCGATCTTCCGTTTTCACCACTTCGCGCGGATTGCCGATTAGCTGCCAAGCCAATTCCGAAATATGGACCAGTCCCTCAAGCTTATCTTCTTCATTTTGGGAATTCTTTTTGCTTGGCGGCAAAAATTTCACGAAGGCGCCGAAATCAACCACGCCGCTTACTTCTCCTTCAATCACATCTTCAATCTTGAGTTCCGAGATAGCTTTCTTTTCCTCTTTGGAATAAGCTGCTTTCTCGCTGACAATCAATTTTTGGCCTTCGCGATCGGTGTCAATCACGCAGACTTTCATTTCCGTTCCGATGAAAGCGCGAAGTTTTTCCAGGATTTTACTTTTCTCTCCTTCTTCGACGCGGGGATAGTGCTCATTGGTGAGCTGAGAGACGGGAAGAAATCCGCTGATGCCGTTCATTTCCACAATCAGCCCGCCTTTGTTGGCGTCAAGAATTTTTGTGGTGAGCGGTTCCTGCCGAACCTGCTTTTCTTCAATGTCCTGCCAGGCCCGCTCGATGGAAGCTTCGCGGATAGAAAGCTCGACGTAGCCGTCTTCGTTTTCAAGGTCAGTGACAGTCGCTGAAACCTTGTCACCTATTTTCAATTTATCGGTTGTTCCGAGGCCGTCCTTGATTTCCCGGCCCATGACGATTCCGGTTCCAAAGTTGCCGAGATCGAGATAAATAGCGCTTGAATCAATGGCGATTACTTCTCCCTTAATTACGTCTCCTTCTTTAGGGAGAGTTATTTTTTGCTGGTTCAAAAAATCAGCCATTGCAGAAGTTTGACTGATTGGTTCTGGAGCTTTTTCTTCAGTTTTTGCGGAGATTTCTTCTTGTTTTGCGATTGCTACTTCACTTTTTTCTTCGGAAATTTTGTCGACCTCTTGAGCCAGAGCGTCGTAAATGTCGTTTTGCATTTAGGTTAATGGTTAGGTTAATGATTAATACTAAAGGAGTATATTACAGAAAGAGAATTTTGGCAAGCCCGTTGTGTTAATCAAATAATTGTGCTAGTTTGATTCACAGAAAGGGTTAAAAATATATCTTAGCGAATGACAAAGGAAGCCCAAAAAGAGATAAGGCAAATAACTAAAACCGTTGTAAAAGAATACAAACCGGAAAAAATAATACTTTTTGGCAGTTTTGCCTATGGAAAGCCGAAAGCCTCAAGCGACATCGATATGTTAATAGTCAAAAACACAAAAAAAAGAAAAATTGACAGGATAAAAGACATTTTATTTTTAGTTGACAGCGATTTGCCGTTTGAACCGCTGGTTTATACGCCCAAAGAAATAAATCAAAGATTGTCTTTGGGAGATTTTTTCATTGAAAAAATAATTAGTCAGGGAAAAATTTTGTATGAAAAAGGCTAGAATCGGAAAATTGACAGCCGAGTGGATTATCAAAGGACAAAATGATCTTCGAACGGCGGAAATTCTTCTCAAAGAAAAAGGCCCGACGGACACCCTGTGTTTTCATTGTCATCAAGCGGCGGAAAAATTTCTCAAGGCTTATCTTGTCCACAAACGTGTTCGTTTTGAAAAGATTCATGATCTTTGGAAGCTTGCCAAGCTTACCGGAAAAAAAGATTTGAAAAATTTTGAAAAAGAACTGAAGAGTTTGAACGCTTATTATATTGAATCGCGCTACCCGCCGGAGACAACCGTTTATACTCTTTCGGAATGCAAAGAAATTTATGCCAGTGCTTCAAAAATCACCCAGCGTGTTTTGAGTTTGATCGAAAAATCCTAGACATGACCTATATTTTATTACAGGTCCCACTTTTGGGATTTTTTATTTTTGCAAAAAAGAGGCCCGTTCCGAATGTTTTCGTGAAACATTGGGGATATTTTGCTTTGTATAAGCTTTAAAAATCTTCGCAGGGACAGAGCCTGTTTCCGTCCTTTTTTGGACAGGTGCGGGCCCTGTCCCCGCTTTCTACCAGGCATTTTTTAATGATGATGATATTGAATTTTTATCTTTTCTGTGCTATTATTCTATTGTTAAACTATCGTTAATTTCTACTACCGGGTATGACCATTCAATGGTACGGACATTCGTGTTTTAAGATTTCGACCAAGCCCGAAGGGCGCGGGTCGGGAGAAGACGTGGTGATTTTCACCGATCCTTTCGACCGCTCGATCGGCCTGCGGCCGCCGCAGGGGCGGGCCGACGTCGTGATGATAAGTCATAATCATCCCGATCACAACAATCCGAGTACGCTCAAAGGCGAGCCGGTCGTTTTGGATCTGCCGGGAGAATATTCGATAAAAGGGGTGTCAATCACCGGCATTGAATCTTTTCATGACAAAGTTCAGGGAGAAAAATTCGGCCTCAACACCATTTTTGTGATTGAAAGCGAAGGAATCCGCTTTTGTCATTTGGGCAATTTGGGAACATCTCTTGACAAAAAACAGCTTGGGGAAGTGAACGGAGTTGATATTCTGGCTGTTTCGGCGGGAGAAGCCGAATGGCTCACCGCCAAGGACGCTAAAGCCCTGGTGGATCAAATTGAACCCAAAATTGTTCTTCCGATGCATTACAAGATTCCGGGGCTGAAACTCAAGATCGGGGACGAGAAAAAATTCTGCAAGGAAATCGGACTTTGCCCGCGGGAAAAATTTCCAAAACTAATTGTCAAGAAAAAAGATCTGGAAGAAGAGAAAATGCAAGTGGTTTTGATGGAAGTGGTGAACGCGTGAGGTGAAAGAAAAAAACCTTGAATTCTTCAGCGGCTCCAGCGCATATGAACCTCAATAATTATATAGAAAAATTGCGCATCAAACCTCAAAGAGAGCGGGAAAAGATCGCAGTGATTGCGACAGCGGTTTCTTTTGCGATAATTTTTCTCATCTGGCTTGTTTCCTTCAACGAAATGAATAAGCCGGTGCAGTCCGAAGCAGAAAACCAGCCCGGCCAACTGGAAGATTTGAAAAGCGACTTTTCGAGCGACAAGGCTTCTATTGAAGAAATGTTTCGGGAGCTGCCGCAGAAGGGAAGTTTGGGGCAGGATAACAGCGATACGGGAAGCAATGTTCAAGAAACGCCAAGCGGGAGTGATAATACTAAAAATGATGTGAATAATTTGAATGATCGTAGTAGTGAAAGCGACGGAGGGATACCGCGACTGCCATAGCTGTGATGCGAATCAACGAATAAATTCTAATCTACGAATCACCAATCTACAAATAGATATTCGTGATTTGTTGATTAGTATTAATTAGTAGATTAGCATCACACCTTATGGAGATTGGATACATAAAATCTCGCGAGATCACTTCTGAAATGAAGGAGTCATATCTCGCCTACGCGATGAGCGTGATTGTGGCGCGTGCGCTTCCCGACGTTCGGGACGGAATGAAGCCGGTTCACCGCCGGATTCTCTTTGCCATGCGCGAACTCGGACTCACTCACGCGACCAAATTCAGAAAGTCAGCGACCGTTGTCGGAGAAGTGCTGGGAAAATATCATCCGCACGGAGACACGGCCGTCTATGATTCAATGGTGCGCTTGGCCCAGGATTTTTCGATGCGCTATCCGCTGGTGGACGGGCAGGGAAACTTCGGCTCAATGGACGGAGACTCCGCCGCGGCGATGCGTTATACCGAAGCGCGACTCACCAGCCTTGCCGAAGAAATGATGGTTGATATTGAGAAAGACACGGTTGATTTCATTCCCAACTACGACGGGTCGCGAAGAGAACCGGCCGTCCTTCCCGCTAAAGTTCCCCAGTTGCTCCTCAACGGCACGATGGGCATCGCAGTGGGAATGGCAACCAACATTCCCCCGCACAATTTGGGCGAGTTGGTTGACGGAATAACGTACGTTATTGATAACCCCGACTGCGAAGTGCGGGATCTCACCAAAACCGTGAAAGGCCCTGATTTTCCGACTGGCGGAACAATCTACAATCAATCCGATATCACCCAAGCTTATCTTACCGGTCGGGGAAGCATTGCCACGCGGGCGGAAGCGGAGGTCGTGGAAACGAAAAACGGACAATTCCAAATCATAGTGAGCGAAATGACTTACGCTTCCAACAAAGCGGCCATCATTGCCAAAATTGCCGAACTCGTGAAGGCCGGAAAGCTGGAGGGAATCCGGGATATTCGCGATGAATCCGATAAAGATGGCGTGCGGATTGTGATTGATCTCAAAAAAGAGGCCTTCCCGAAAAAAGTTCTCAACAAATTATACAGCCTCACTGATCTTCAAAAATCGTTTCACGTGAATATGCTGGCGCTGGTTGACGGAATTGAGCCGAAAATTCTCAATCTCAAGGCGATTCTCGATAACTTTGTGGAACACAGAAAAATTGTTGTCATCCGCCGGACGAAATTTGATATGGAGCGGGCTAAAGAGCGGGCCCATATTCTCGAGGGCCTGAAAAAAGCGCTTGATCGCATTGACCCGATTATCAGCACCATCAAAAAATCGGCCACTAAGGAAATCGCGCACCAGAATTTGATGAAGCGCTTCAAGTTGTCCGAAAAACAGGCAACGGCGATCCTTGAAATGAAGCTCCAGACTCTGGCCGGACTGGAGAGAAAGAAAATCGAAGACGAGCTCAAGGAAAAAAAGAGATTGATTGCCGAGCTCGAAGAGCTTTTCAAGAGTCCGAGGAAGATTTTGGGGGTGATCAAAAAAGAACTGGTTGAGCTGAAGCGAAAATATTCCGACGAGAGGAGAACCCGCGTCGTGAAATCGGCCATTGGCGAGTTTAAACAGGAAGATCTCATTCCCAACGAAGAAACGATTATTGTACTCACTGAAGACGACTATATCAAGCGCATGCCGCCTTCCTTTTACCGCGTTCAAAAAAGAGGCGGAAAGGGCGTGATCGGGGCGACGACCAAAGAAGGAGACACAATTGACCGCGTGGTTTCGGCAATGACTCATGACGACCTCTTTTTCTTCACCAATAGCGGAAAAGTCTTTCAGTCAAAGGCCTATGAAATTCCGGTTTCCTCAAGGACGGCCAAGGGACAGGCTATCGTGAATTTTTTGCAGGTCGCGCCGGGCGAAAAAATTACGGCGATTATTTCAACAGGCCGGGGCAGCGAGATTAAATATCTTTTTATGGCCACAAAATCCGGAACCGTCAAAAAGTCGGCCATTTCCGATTTTGAAAAAGTTCGTCGGAGCGGCCTAATCGCGATAAACCTTCCCAAGGATGACGAATTGCGCTGGATTTCACCCACGACCGGAAAAGACGAAGTGATTGTGACGACTTCCGGCGGGCAAGCTATTCATTTCAAGGAAACGGATGTCCGTCCGATGGGGCGCGGTGCGGCGGGAGTGCGGGGAATAAAACTCCGCCGTGACGACGAGGCGGTTGGAATGAACGTGGTGCTAAAAAACCAAAAAGGAAATCAGCTTCTCATTCTCACCGAAAACGGCTTTGGGAAACGGACGGATCTTAAGAGTTATAAAATTCAGCGGCGGGGCGGATCCGGAATCAAAACCGCAAAAATCACTCCGAAAACGGGAAAGCTCATTTCAGCCCATGTTATAAATACCGACAATCTTGAAACGGATTTTATCGCGAGCTCCGCCAAAGGCCAAATCATCCGCGTGCCCCTCAAAAGTATTTCCGTTCTTGGCCGCGCAACCCAGGGAGTGCGGGTGATGCGATTGAACGCCGACGACAAAATCGCGGCGACGGCGGTTTTGTAATTTTTTTGAATAAAGTGCCCCGCTCCGACGTGATGTCGGGGCGGGTTTTTTGTTTGTTGATTTTTTATAAATGTTGTAGTATTAGAATACTAGATAACAAAAAAACAAAATGAAAAAACACCTTTCTATTTTCCTCGCCTTTGCCGTTATTTTTTCCCTGTTTCTTTCCGGCTGCGGCACTACGACGCCCAATTATAGGGTTGACCTTGAAATCTGGGGACTTTTTGACGATTCCGACGTATTTTCCAAGGCCATCGGTGAATATCAGAAAAGGAATCCGCGAGTGAGAGAAATAAATTACAAAAAACTCACCGTTGATTCGTACGAAACGGATATTTTGGAGGCGCTGGCGACCGGAAACGGTCCGGACATATTTCTTATTCACAACACCTGGCTTGCGAAGCACAAAGACAAGCTGGTCCCGGTTCCCACGGATAACTCGAGCGGCAATCCCGTTGAAATTTTGAACGCAAGGCAAATCAGGGACCAGTTTGTTGACGTAGTTTCAGCTGATTTTGTTTCAGAAAATCAAATTTATGCTTTGCCTCTTTCCGTTGATTCGCTCGCTCTTTTTTACAACCGTGATCTTCTCAACCAGGCCGGTGTGACCAGACCGCCGGAAACATGGATTGAATTTGATGAAGCAGTGAAAAAAATCACGAAAATCGATTCTTTCGGCAACATCATCCTCTCCGGCGCGGCGATGGGAACGTCGAGCGACGTCGGTCCCGGCGAGGGAAAAATCAACCGGGCAACGGATATCCTAACGCTTCTTATGATGCAAGCCGGGACTGAAATGACTGACAGCAAGATGGGATCGGCGGCTTTTGCCGAATTTTCGGGGGCTGCAACTGGAAACGAAATGTCGCCGGGGGAATCGGCCCTTTCTTATTACACGAAATTTTCCAGTCCGTATAAAAAAGAGTATTCATGGAATTCTCTCCAGCACAATGCCATTGACAGCTTCACCGAGGGAAAAACGGTTATGATGCTCAATTACTCGTGGCTTATTCCAAGAATCCAGTCACGCTCTCCAAAATTGAATTTGGGAATCGCCAAAATTCCGCAGAACAAACTGAAAGACAAACCCGGAATCAGCGTCGATTTCGCCAATTATTGGGGGCTGGCAGTCTCCAAAAACAAAGTCGCTGTCCAAGAGGATTTGCAAAGAGCCAAGGATAACAAGGTCTCTTACGCGACAAACGATCAGCGGGTGGCCGAATCCTGGAAATTCTTGAGATATTTGACGCTTCCCCCATCTTTCAGCCAGGATTTGCCGGTCGGCGCGACGGAAGACGCGGTCAATTTCGACCCGGCCAAGGGATACGTTGAAAATCAAAAGAAGCCGGCGGCTCGCCGCGATCTCATCGAAGCGCAAAAAAGCGATCCCTTGCTCGGTCCTTTCGTTGAGGGAAATCTCATCGCCAGAAGCTGGGCTCAACCGGATAATTTGGCGGTGGAGAAAATTTTCGACGAAATGATCGACGATGTGATCTTGCGAAACGAAAGCCCGCGAGAAGTTTTGCGGCAGGGGCAGAACGCGGTGAATCTGCTGATGAGGAAATAGGCTTGCGAATTATACGAATTTGAGAGATATGAAAAAAATAAGAGAAAGAAGAATATTGCTAAAAATTTTTGTATCAAGTTTTATTCTTTTCGGGATTTTATTTTTTTCATTTCATGCAGTTGAAGCGGCAAGTCTTGTCCCTTGCGACACATCCGAAAATCTGCAAGCCTGCACGCTCTGCCATCTCGTCATCGGATTCAAAAATATTTTCGATTATCTCATCAGTTCGCTCTTTGTTGTTTTTACGCTGGGAGTAGTAATAGCGGGAATGTTCTATATGGTCTCAAGCGGGAACAAGAGTCTCATTGAAAAAGCAAAAACCGCTCTTACCTATTCCTTGATGGGCGCGGTAATCGCGCTTACTTCCTGGCTTCTCGTAAATGCCGTTCTCAATGCCCTGGGATACAAAAACGCCGGAAGCTGGTATAATTTCACCTGCGACACAACGCCGTCAAAAGGGCCGGGGACATTGGGTCCGGGGGGAAGCACGTTGCCCCCGAGCGGAATTTCGGGGAAAGGCAGGGATATCCAAGTTCCGCAAGACGGATCAAAATTGGCGCAAGTTTTGGAAAAATACAAGGGCGCGGTTTACGTCAACTATACCAATAATCCCAACGGTCCCAAGGGATGGGTTGACGGAGTATTTTACGGGGATTGTTCAAGTTTTGATCAGGCCATTTATAAAGAAGCGTACGGAATAGATATTCCCCGCACTTCTAGTCAGCAGGGTAACGAACCTTTCAATTATTCCCAGCTCATGAATGGAACAATACTTGAATCGCCCGGTCATATAGGAATATATTACAACGGAAGCGTTTATCATAATTCCGGCACAGGCAACGATGTGCGGGTAGTCGAATTGGGCCAATACTTAAGCAATCACAATGTGACGGAAATGCGACTTCCTCCTGCATAGATAGTTTTAATAAAAATATATGGCGTTTTCTAAAAAAATTATTATAATCATTATTGCGATAATTTTGATCGTAGCTACGTCTGTTTTGTTTATTATTAATAAAACAAAAAAATCTTCAGAGACAGTCTTGAAAACCAACGGCGGCGAGGCTCAAAATATTCCAATGCTTCCTGGAGCCCAACTTGCAAAATCACCGGATCCATCTGAAATAAAAAACAGCGTTGAACAGGGATTAAAAGATACGCAAACCAACTCATCTCAAATTTCAGAAAAAAGTTACAAGAACAGCGCTGGCCAGGTTATAAGTTTAAGTGATTTTGCGAATGCTAACGAAGTAAAGATTGAGGCGGGGGTGTTGCAAAATTCCAGTCAAAAGGATTACACCACTTTTTCTTGTGCCAAGGAAAAAAACGAGTGTCCGGCAATCGGCATTATGCTTCAGTTGAGACGGGACGTTGATCCCCAACAGTATCAGCAAATGTTTTCTAAAATGAATGGTGATATGAAAAAATGGGAAAGTACAATTTTCAGCGATCTTAGCCCATTATTTTTTCCAGGTGAATCCTTTTCTCGGGAACCAAAATTCAATGTTTCCAAATACACTACATCAAATAAAGTCAACACCATTCAGGTCCGTTATGCGAATCTGATTGCCGCGTCCGGAAAAAATTTTTCCATTGACTGGGGATTCCTGAACGACAATGTTTTCATAAGTAACGACCGAGAATGTTTACGCCGTGAGTTGGATCAGAACGCGGATGCCTACGAACCTTAAAAATTATTAACCAAAACCCAAAATGAAAAAAATAATCCCGCTATTATTTCTCCTGATTTTCACGTTCATTGCCAGCGTCCCATTCATACTGGCTCAAACGACTACCAGCGGGAGTAGTTTTGTAAATCCCATCACGCCGAGCACCATTGAAGCGGTTCTTACCAATATTATGAGTTATTTGAGAACAATTGCCGGGACAATCGCCGTGATTTTCATCATCATCGGCGGAATTATGTATATGATGTCCATCGGAAACAAAGAAATGATCGAGCGGGCCAAAAAAACGCTCATTTTCGCCATTGCCGGTCTGGCCATCGTGGTGGCGGCTCCCCTTTTCTATCAGGAAATCAAAGCCATCTTCGGGGGGGGCTCTCCCGGATCGGCCCTGCAACAGGTTCTTGCCAATGTTCTCAAACTTCTTTTGTCAATCGTCGGCTTTCTTGCTATAATATCAATGATCATCGGCTCCATTTGGATGTTTACGGCTGTTGGAGACGATGAAAAATACAAGCTGGGGAAAAAGACAGCCGCTTATTCAATTATCGGCCTCGTTATCGCCGTCGCGTCGCTTATTATCGTTAACCAGGTAATTGCTCTCATCGGAGGATCTCCCTCTTCTTCAAGCTCCACCTCCACCCCTGCCTCTGCTACCCCTACTACTACAACTTATGATTTGGTCGGAATTACAGGAGAGACTGAAGAATACGCGTACAAAGGTTCGGATGGCAATTATTATAAATTGGATTATCAAAAAGGAATGGTTTCTATCGAAAAGAATGATGTCAATCCTATCACGATGCTTGGAACGCTGGAGAGAACCGGCAATACCGTATTTAGAGACCATTCCGGGTATTATTATGAAACGGGAAGCAGCGGTCCAATTCCCTATGAGTGGAAAGAAGGAGACGCTGTAGATTATTTTCCATCAAAGAAGTAATATAGTTAAATATTTTTTTATTGTTTATTGTTCATTGGTTATTGATCATTAAAATAGAAGGGAGGTGACTCAGTGAAACGAAAAATACAAAAAATTATTTCCCTCGGCGTGCTTCTCGCCCCATTCTCGGTTATGGCCCAATTTCAACCGCCGACCGGAGGAAATCTTCCGCAAGGATCTATATTTAATATTATAAGAGGCGTTATGCTTTGGGCTCTGGGCCTTCTGGGCTTCTTCGCCGTAATTGGTTTCGTGATAAGCGGGATTATGTATCTGGTCGCCGCCGGAGACGAAGAACAGCAGAAAAAAGCCAAGAAAGCGATGTACTATTCCATAACGGGTGTGATTGTCGGGCTTATCGGGCTGGTCGTGATCTACGCGGTTCAGAAAATGCTGGGAGCGCAAAGCCAGTTTTAGTTTTTTGGGAAATTATGTTTTTCTTGCAAAGCGTCTTGTTGCCAGGGCGTTTTGCCTTGTTTCAGACGGCGTTGTATAATAAAGCCGGGACTAAAAATTAAAACAAGGAAATGAAAAAAGGATTAACCAGATTATTGAAGCCCGGAGCGCGTTTGGTGTCTGTCGCGATTTTTTTGCTTATTCCAATAAGCGCTCTTGCCCAATGGAGTCCGTCCAATTATGGAAGCACCGGCCTTCCCCAGCAGAATATTTATTACATAATCAGGGGAGTTGTCTGGTGGACGTTGTCGATATTCGGGTTTTTTGCCGTCATCGGCTTTGTTATTTCCGGAATAATGTATCTCACTGCCGCCGGAGACGAAGAACAGCAGAAAAAAGCCAAGAAACAGATGTACTGGTCAATAACCGGCGTGATTGTTGGCTTAATGGGCCTTGTCATTTTGTACGCCGTTGACAGAATGCTCAACGTCTATTCGTATTTTTAAAAACAATGAAAGAAGTAAAAAAGTATTTGTTTCTGGTAATTATCTTCTTACTGGCAAATAAAGCGGAGGCGAATGGCGTGGTGATTCCCGGCAATACCGGACTTCCGAGCGGGACCTTGGCCGGGGTGATTCAAAATCTCACTATGTGGCTTTTGGGAATTTTTGGATTTTTGGCGATTATCAGCTTCGTTATAACCGGTATAATGTATTTTATGGGAGGGAGCATGACAGGTGAAAAAAAAGATGTAAGTAAAGCCAAGAAACAGATGCAATGGTCAATTGCTGGAGTAATTATCGGGCTGATGGGATATATTATAATCAAGGCGGTTGACGCTTGGCTAAGAGGCAGTAGCGTATTTTAATTCTTTTTTAGACGAAGAAATACCCCGGCGGGAAACTTTTTTGCCTCCCGCGCGGGGTTTGATGTTATATGAGGAAAAAACGGGCAGGTGGTGGAACGGAATACACGCATGGCTTAGGATCATGTGCCGCAAGGCGTGAGGGTTCAACTCCCTCCCTGCCCACCATGAAGATTATTTTCCGGGACAAAGACTTTATTGTCGTCGACAAACCTGCGGGATTCTCGGTGCATCCGGGAATAAACACAGACGAGCCAACACTCGTTGATTTTTTGCTCCGAAAATTTCCCGAGATAAAAAATGTCGGCGACGCGCCGGAAATTCGTCCGGGAATCGTCCATCGCCTCGACAAAGAAACTTCCGGTGTGATGATTGTCGCGAGAAACAAAAAAACTTTCGATTATCTCAAAAATCTTTTCAAAAACCGCAAGGTCGAGAAGAGATACCTGGCTCTGGTTCACGGAAAACTCAAAAACAAGGAAGGAAAAATTGAGGGTGAAATGGGAAGGTCGAAAAGAGACTTTCGAAAGCAAGCTTTAGTGCGGGGAAAAGTGTCCGTTCGCAAAGAGAGATATTCGCTGACTTGTTATAAAGTCAAAAAAGAATTTGGTGACTATTCTCTTCTCGAAGTTTCTCCAAAGACCGGCCGGATGCATCAAATCCGGGTTCATCTTCAGGCAATTGGCCATCCAATTGTCGGAGACAAAAAGTACACTTTCAAGAAATACAAAAAGTTCCCGGTGCCGCGAATGTTTCTGCACGCCAGCGAGTTGGGTTTTATTGACCAAAATAGAAAACCGCAAAGATTTAAAAGCGATCCACCTGACATATTTCAAAAATTTCTCAATCGCAAAAACACCTTATTGTAAGGTGTTTTTGTTTTGGGTGAGCGGGTAACGGGAGTCGAACCCGTATCTCTACCTTGGCAAGGTAATATAATAGCCGCTATACGATACCCGCAATTATGTGAGTTTTTCTTTCAATCCATCTATCCAGCCGATTATTCTGAAAAACAATTTCACATCACATATTCTAATGTGAATTGTCCCATAAATCAAGCTGTTTGGATTTCTTTTTTTCTTGCTGCTCTTGCTGACTGCGTAGGATATTTTCATAAATTGGTCTTTGGATATTTTTGTCATCTTTGACCAATAGGCAATTGCTTTTTCTGTATCAACATTGGGATGAACCATAAGCTGAATCCTAAATTTGTCGTTTGGAACTCCGCAGATATTTCTGAAAAATTTCATCATTACCTTTACCGTGCTTGAGTCGGAATTGGCAAAATCAACGCCTTTCCATTTACTGCCAAATGCTCCCTTTTTGTATCCTTCCGCCCAATACAGCGAAGTACCCGCAATGAATAGGGGTCTTTTGATGAGCTTGTTGGCTTCTCGTTGAGCCTCAAGGCGTATTCTTTTAGCGCGTTCTTTCGCCAGAGCAGTTTGGTTCTTGTTTCTTTCTATGAGAGCGGCAATGCTTATTTTGTGAGCCCTTGCTGAAATTTTTCTTCTTGCATTTTCAGATATCTTCAAATCCCGGAGCCAATAGCTCAAGGTACTTTTGGAAACTCCAAGCGTATCCCTTATTTGACTATAACTGTTCCCCTCTTTTCGAAGTTGTATCGCGATTTGTTTATCTTTTCTCATATAATAGAACCCATGGTGATCGAAATCATTATACCATGGGTTCTATATTTTGCAAATTGCGGTGCAGTATTCTTGAATTAGTCCGAACGCATTTCGCCGCCTTCGGCGGCGAGGAATTCCCCCCGCGAAAATTCGGAAAGGCGGCGGAGCCGCACCGCTGACAATTTCAAGTTTTTCTTTGGCGGCATTCAATTCAGGATTCGCGAAGCGAATACCAAATGTAAATACATTCTATGACAAATTTCGGAAAAAATCAAAAAGAAAAGAGCTCCAAGCAGAATTGGTATCTGCGAGGAGCCCTGTTGGAAACGAGGTGGTTAGGACGCGAACTTCTTCTTCCAGTCGTCCGTGAATTTGTGGATGACTTGGTGGATAGCGCCAGTATCGCATCGCAAACCATCGAGAGCTTTGCCGATGATATAGCGAGCGAAGTTATCTCGATCTTCGCCGTTGAACGCCTCACCCGTATTCACGCCCGGCTGGTACCCGTGCTCCGCGAATATCTTGAGCACCTCTCCCTGATTCTTCACAACGCCGATGTGGTCGCTTGGGTCTTGAAATTCACAAATCCAGTCAAGCACCGCCTCTTGGTTTGCGAAGTCGAGATTCGGCAACTGCTCCATCAGGGCGTCAGCCTTCCGTTGCGCTTCTTCCTTGCGTTCCTCACTCTCACGAGCCGCGCGCTTTCCTTCCGGCGAAGTTCGGTATTTTTCGGCGTCTTCAGCAATCTTGATGTGGAAACCACTAACGATATCCTCGACAGTCGAGTCTTCAGTAGCAGTGAGCTCGATGTCGTTGAATTTCGCCGTTACGCTTCCCTTCGTTTCCTTCGCCAGAGCAATCATTCGCTCGGCGGTTGTTCTGACGTTTTCACTATTCATCGGTTGTTCCTCTCTCCTTTCGAATTTTGGTCCCTTTTCCATAGATTTTTTGTGCGAACTGTTGACTATCTTACCAGATTAGTGGCGACAAGTCAAGTCCGCGGTTATTTTAATAATTTGTTTAGAAAAGTGACTAACTTTTCTAACTTATTGTATCAAAGGATTAAAAAATTTTCTTTTCTTCTTTCTCCTAAAACATGGTTCGAGCCGATTGTTTTTCCGGGCTCTTTGGCGGTTTTGATCGGTGCGGCTCCGCCGCATTTTCGGATT